>NZ_JBVJKF010000018.1:0-176690 GCF_055585365.1 Streptomyces sp. NPDC053432 | reverse complement strand
CCTCGTACTGGGCGTACTCGGGGCTTCGGCCGGTGCGGCGAGAGTGCGTGCCGGGCGCCGTGGGCGCCGTGCGGGACTTTCGCAACACCCCCTAGGGGGCGGTCGCCGGAGTGGTGTTCGCGGTATCGAGCGGAAGGCGGGCGCGGACCTGCCAGCCGCCGCCGGGCATCGGTCCGGCGTCCAGTCGGCCTCCCATGGCGGCTGCCCGCTCGCGCATGCCTTCGATGCCGAAGCCTCCCCCGCGGGCCGGTTCGGGGAGCGGCGCGCCGTGGCGGCCGTCGTCGGTCACCTTCAGCTCCAGTCCTCCCCGGACGGCGGAGAGCTCGATGGACACTCCGGTGGCATCGGCGGCGTGTTTGCGGATGTTGGTCAGGGCCTCGCGCGTCAGCCGGTGGATCCCGGCGGCCACGTCTGCCGGGAGGCGGTCCTCCAGGCCCGGTTGAATGTCGATCTCGACGGCGGGTCCCGTGGTGGCGAATGCGGCGGCCAGTTCCCGTACTTCGCGGATTCCGGCGGCCGGGGCGCGTGAGGCACCCCGCGTGGGTTCCGCGCGGCGCATGACGGCGACCAAGCGGCGCATGGCGCCCAGCGCCTCTTCGGCCTCCTTGCCGATGGAGGCCAGGACTTCGTCCGCGGCCGCGGCGTCCAGGCGGGCGAAGCGGGCGCCCTTGGTCTGTACGACGATGCCGGTGACGTGATGGGCCACCACGTCGTGCAGTTCCCGGGCCAGTGCGCGCCGCTCGGCCGCGCGCAGTGCGTCGAGGTCGCGGATCCGCTGCTCGGACTGGGCGCGCAGGAGGACCGAGAAGGCGGCGACGACCACCGTCAGGAGGGTTATGGCGAGCGTCCACTCGCGTGGGTCCACGTCCCGCGCGGGCACCGCGACGCACGCCACCGCGAGGGCCGGGCCCAGGATCAGCGCCGCCCCGGCCGAGCCACGCCACGTGACAGCCGCCAGCAGCAGGAGCAGACCTGCGATCTCGCTCGCACCGACGACCGGGAGCGGGTGGTCGCCCGTCACCAGGACCAGCGTGACCGTCCAGGAGACGGCGGCTGCCACACCCGCCCGTACGGTCAAGGAGACCCGCTCCACCGGCACGGCGCACAGGCATACGACGACGGCGCCTCCCGCGACGAGGGCGAACCGCTCCGGAGGCAGGTGTTCCAGCAGGAGGACGTCCAGCACCGTCAGCCCCAGCAGGACTACGGCCACCGCGAGCTTGATCCTCCAGGAGTGCGGCGGGCGGTCTCGCGCCCAGCGCGGCAAGCCCCTCACCGTGCCCGCCCCAGAGCACTCGCACCGCTGGGGGCCGTGGTCCTCATTGCGTTCATGACGAGGCAATATCGCACCCTTGCAGGCATTGGGCCGCGACCGGGCGGGCAGGCGCGGCGTGCCGCCCTGAACGGCTCAGCGGCGACTCGGCCGGCCGCCGGAAACCGAGGACGCTGTGCGTGGCGGCCCGCTCGCGTCCCGTGATGAAACTTTTGGGTACACGGTCTTCCGTCCCTTAGGCCGATCCGCGTGGTGCCTCGGAATTCGTAGCGTTGTGGGTGTCGCAGGACAGGAAAGCAAGTTCCTCTCCGCTGATGATGGGAATTCGACATGCATTTTGCTTCCCCACGCCGCTTGCTCTGCACCGCTGTCGTCGCTCTCGGCTCGCTGGCGGTCGTCGGAGGCGCGACCACGGCCGCATCTGCCCGGTCGACCGTCCCCGACAGTGCCACTGCCGGACCGGTCGCAGCGGTGTCGGCGCAGCAGCGTCAGCTGGTGAACACCCAGCGACTGGCTGACGGATCGATTGCCAAGATCTACAAGACGGGTGACCGCTACGTGGCAGCGATCTTCTTCCACGGCAGGAAGATCGCCACCCTGACCACCCGCACCACCGTGTTCCGCCACCACGGGGTGAACTACAGCTTCCATCCCTACAAGGGCAGGGTGTGGGCCGAGAAGCGGGGCGGTGAACCGCGGCCGCCGGGGCCGATCACGCCGATGCCCGCCCCGCCGACCGACGATGAAGTGGTGCCCCCGCCGCCGGACGACGACCCGGCACAGCCGGTCCCCGCACCGCAGCCGACGCCGGACGACGCCGTCGCGCCGGTCCCCGACCTGGCACCGGAATCGGACGCGTCGGACGCAGTGGACGCGTCGGACGCGGGAGCGCCGCACGCAGTGGACCCCACGCCTGATGAGCCTGATGAGGCCGCCGCGACCGCCGACAGCGCCGCGCCGCAGCCCGCCGACGGCTGACAGGTCCGTTCCGGACCGGCACGCAGCCGGTCCGGAACGGAGTTCGATCGCACACCGGACCACGTATGAAGGGAGCCGACATGGGCAGCATCCGGACGACCGCCATCGTCATGGCCGGCAGTGCCACGCTCGCGGCAGGACTGGCCGCGCCCGCGGGGGCGGCGGGCCAGGACCCGGCGACACGCGCCGACCGGCCCGCCACCGCGCCGTACGTCTACTGCGGCACCGGAGCCGCGGGCGGCCTGGCCGTCCACGCGAAGGACGGAAGCTTGTGCCCCACTGCCCGGAAGGTGGCGGCAGCCTTCGACGCGACGACACGCCGCCACCCCGGCACTGACATGCCCGTCACCTTCCGGGTCGACGGAGTTCCGTGGAAATGCGAGAGCCGCGAAGGCGACCCCAACCCGTACATCGTGTGCGTCAACCGGGAAAACCCTGCAGAGCAGTTCGAGCTGAATTCCTGAACAGGCCGAGAAGAACCGCCGTGGGCCGGGGCGGGAAACGCAGACGACAGTCGTCTCCCGCCCCGGCACGCGTGCGCGGAACCCCACGTGAGGAGTAACCGACATGCGTACGACCCCAGTACGGCTGGCGACAGCGATCCTGCTCACCACGGCCCTGGCCGCCACCGGTGCGGCCACCGCCGCTGCCTCGACCCCCGCCCCGGTACCCTCCGCTCCCGGCTACAGCGTGGGAGCTCCCCTCGACCGGAACATCGAGGGCATGCCGTACTGCCCGGTCGGCTACGGCTACGTCGTCGTCGACAACGACCGAGCCGTGCTCGTCGAGGGCAGCGGAAACTTCGTCGATGGCGTCCTGCAGCGGGGAGAGACCGTCGATGACGCCCAGGGCGGCACCCTCACCTTCAACCGGGACGGCAGGAGCATCACCTACAACGACTACGAACACCATGACGGGCGGCTGGTCACCGAGGTCTGCAAGCCCTACAAGTAGACGACCGGCGCAGGCCCCGGCGCCGCCGCCGACCAGTGTCAGGTCACCACCGGGTGCGGCACCCAAGTGCTGGGCAGCGGGTGTGCGGCGACGATCCCGATCGCCGTCTCCGGGTTGCCGTCCGTTCGGATCTGACGGTCTTCACTCTGCAGTCACTGGATCATGCAGCGGTGACGACCCGGGATGTCGAACTCGCGCGTCGGATCTCTGCCGCCGCTGGCAAGTCCGGGTTTCCGACGGATCCCGGACTCGGAACGGGGTCGCCGCGGTCGGTCCAGGTTCTCGAGATTGCAATCGATGCCCTGAGCATCTCCGGGATTCGACCGTTTTGGAAGGCGGTCCTGGGCTATGCCGATGAGGCGGGCGCCGAGGGGCCGGAGGATCCGCTCGTCGACCCGATCAGGCAGGGCCCGGCCGTCTGGTTCCAGCAAATGGACCGCGCGCGTCCGCAGCGCAATCGCATCCATATCGACATCAGTGTTCCGCATGACGAGGCACTTCGGCGGATCGAAGCCGCCCTGGCAGCTGGGGGCCGACTCGTGTCCGCCAGCCGTGCCCCGGCCTTCTGGGTGCTGGCCGACCTGGAGGGGAACGAAGCCTGCGTCACCACGTGGCAGGGCCGAGAAAGCTGACACAACGCGCTGGTCGCACCAATTCGTTGATGCCGCCGCGAGGGCGGTCGCCTCGTCACGGACCCCACACGCGCCGGACCCCCGCTGATGCGACCCGCGACATCCCCGGCCAGTACGGCTTGCCGCGCGAGCACTCCACTCCCCTGCCGGGGGCAGCGACGGTTCAGCCCGCGGCGGCGGGCGGGGCTGCCCCGAGTGAACGGGCACGCCGCCGCAAGCTGACGACGACCAGGGCCGGCTGGTTCTCCGAGCCGGCGGTCGTGCGCAAGACAGCCGCTGATCGTTCGGCGGGTGCCTGTTTCGTGCCGGACACGAGGGGGACACGCTCAGCAGGCCACCGGAGCGCCGAAGCTCCGCCCGGCGGGCCGGTGGCGGCTCCACCGTCCATCCAATTCGGGTGAACGGCCCGCAGAGGCGTGCCGGAGCCACGGACCCCGTCATCAGTGACTTCCGGGGTTGAGGTCCTGTGTGTCGTCTCTCTCACCGTCGTGCCGCACTCGTGCCGCGGCACCGAGGGAAACATCATGAAAGCAGCGGTATACGAAGGACCGCGGACGGTCGTGGTGAAGAACGTACCGGACGCGAAGATCGAACATCCCTGCGACATCATCGTCAAGATCACCACCACCAACATCTGCGGTTCGGACCTGCACATGTACGAGGGCCGCACCTCGTTCGAGTCCGGCCGCACCATGGGACACGAGAACATGGGCCAGGTCGTGGAGGTCGGCTCGGCCGTCCGCAAGGTCCAGGTCGGCGAGTACGTGGTCCTGCCCTTCAACATCGCCTGCGGCTTCTGCAAGCAGTGCGAGCAGGGTCTGACCAACTACTGCCTGACCATGCAGCCGGAACCGGCCCTCGCCGGGGCTGCTTACGGGTTCGCCGACATGGGCCCCTACCAGGGCGGCCAGGCGGAGCTGCTGCGCGTGCCCTACGGCGACTTCAACGCGCTGCGTCTGGGCGAGGACGCCGCCGAGCGGCAAACGGATTACGTCATGCTCGCCGACATCTTCCCCACCGGCTATCACGCGACCGAGATGGCCCACGTCAAGCCAGGTGACCAGACGATCGTCTTCGGGGCCGGGCCCGTCGGGCTGATGGCGGCCTACTCCGCCGTACTCAAAGGCGCCGGCCGCGTCTGGGTGGCCGACCACCAGCCCGACCGGCTGCTCAAGGCAGAGGAGATCGGGGCCATCCCGATCAATACCGCCGAGCAGGACCCGGCGGAGGTCGTGAAGGAAGCCACCCTCGGTCTCGGCGCCGACAACGGGTGTGAGTGCGTCGGCTACCAGGCACACGACCACGAGGGACAAGAGGACGCAAGCCTCACGCTCAACGGCCTGATCGACTCGGTCAGGTTCACCGGCGACATCGGCGTCGTGGGCGTCTTCCTGCCCCAGGACCCCGGCGGCGAAGAGGCGCAGGGCGAGCTGGAGGCACAGGGCAAGGTGCCACTCGACTTCGGGATGATGTGGCTCAAGGGCCAGCACATGGGGACCGGCCAGGCGCCCGTGAAGAGGTACAACCGGGCGCTGCGGGACCTGATCGCGGGCGAGAAGGCGACGCCGAGCTTCATCGTCTCCCACGAGCTGAGCCTGGACGAGGCCCCCACCGCCTACGAGCACTTCGACGCCCGCGACGACGGCTGGACGAAGGTGGTACTGCATCCGGATGGCCACGGCAACGGCCACAAGTCGTAAGAAGACGGAGAGTTCAGCCGCTCCAGCACCGGCGGGCGAGACCGGCGACCAGCCCCGGCCATCGCGGCCAGGGAGCCGACGCGCCTTCGGGGGGCGCCGCCGGGCTGGCGGGAGCGGCTGGGAATCCCGGCAGCTCCGGCGGCTCTGCATTGGCGGCTTCCGCGGGCTCACCCCTGGCCGGCCGGGGCCATGAACCCCAGTCGGCCCTCGCCGGGCCGGACCCGGCGGGGTTCAACCCCGGGTCTGGGTGGCGCGGTAGCGGGAGGGGGAAATCCCGTACCGGGAAGTGAACGCCAGGCGCAGTGCTTCGGTGGTCCCGAATCCGCAGCGGGCAGCGACCCGGGCGACGGGCAGGTCGGTGGTGGCGAGGAGCTGGGCGGCCGCCTCCGTGCGGGCCAGCCGCACGTACCGGCCCGGAGCCTGGCCCATGTGCTCGGTGAACAGCCGGGTCAGATGGCGCGGCGTCACCCCGGCGCGAGCGGCCAGCGCAGCCGTGCCCAGGTCGTGGTCCGGATGAGCGAGGACGTGCTCGGCGATCGAGCGGACCAGGTCGTTGTCGGGTGGGGGCGCAGCCGTGAACACGCTCATCTGCGCCTGGTTCCCGGGTCTTTGCAGATAGGTGACCAGGTCCCGGGAGACCTGTCGGGCCAGTTCTGCCCCGTGGTCCTCCTCGATGAAGGCGAGAGTGAGGTCCAGGGCGCTGGTGACGCCGGCGGCCGTGTACACGTTCCCCTCGCGGATGAAGATGGGCGCCGGGTCCACCGTGACCTCGGGGTGGCGGGCAGCCAGGCGGGCCGCGTACCGCCAGTGGGTCGTGGCGCGCAGACCGTCGAGCAGTCCGGCGGCGGCCAGGATCCCCGCCCCTGTGCAGACGGACGCCACCCGGCGGCTCTCCCGGGCCAGGCGCCGGACGTGCCCCACGAGGCGGGTGTCCCCGGCCGCCTCCTCGAAGCCGAGGCCGCCCGAGACGACGAGGGTGTCGAGGGGGCCGACGAGCCGTTCGAGGGACTCCTGTGCCTGCAGGACGAGGCCCGAGCCGCAGACGATCGGGCAGCCGCCTGGGCCGGCCACGCTCACCCGGTAGGGCCGGGCCGGCCGGCCGAGCCCGTTGGCCATAGCCAGGCCGGTGGTCACACAGGCGATGTCCAGCAGTTCGGCCGACGTGTAGCCGACCACCACCACGTGCCGTTCCCCCATGCGCCGACCCTATGCCGGAAGGACGGATACCCCAAGACGGCGGACACCTTCCGGCCGGGAAGGGCAATGTGTCCGCGCACTGCCGGACGGTGGGGGTGAACCCGCCCCTTCGCGTCCTGGAGCCCCCGTGTACACCGACCCCGCCCCGTCCCGGCCCCGTCCCCCCGGCCCCGCCATGGATCCCGCGGCCGAGCCCGGCCACACCTGCGCCTCGCGTGGCCGGGCGGTTTGGGCTCCCGTGACCGGACTCGGCCGCCGGTGGCCCACCCTGCTGGCCCTCGCCCTGGGAGCCGCCACCTTCGCCGACGGGCTCCCCGGACCAGGCTTCCTGGCCGGGCTCCTGATCACCATGCCCGTGTGTTACCTGGTCTTCGGCGTCTTCCGGCGTGAGCTGGGCGCGCCGAGGGCCCTGGCCGTGCAGCTCGCGGGCCTCCTCGGCTTCACGGCCGTGGCACTGACCGCGCTGTCGGTCGACGGGACTCTCGGCCTGCGCCTGCTGGCCGCGGGCTGGCTCGCCCACGCCGTCTGGGACTTCACGCACCACCACACGGGCCGGATGGTCCCCCGGGCCTGGTCCGAGTGGTGCGGCGTGGTCGACCTCTGCGGCGCCCTCGCCCTTGCCCTCCTCGCCTGAACCGCGTCCTGCGGCTCAGGCCCTCACCGAGAGCGTGCGCGCGCTGGGCGAGGACCACCCGCACCTCGCCGCCACCCGCCACCCGCCACCCGCCACCCGCCACAACTGGCAGCCACACACCTGGAGTCCGGGAATCCCGGACGGCCGATACCCCTCCTGAAGCAGGCTGTCGCCACGAACATGCGCACGCTGGGGCAGGACCACGGGTGCACTTCGCGCCTGGCTCGGCGCGGCATTCGGCGGGACACCGGTGTGCGGACCTGCAGGGACCGGCCTCAGGGGCGGGTGTCGAAGGGGCCGAGGACTTTGTGGTCGAGCCTGAGGGATTCGACCATGGTCCAGGCGTTGTCGAAGGTGAAGACGTCGGCGCCGCCGAGCCGGCTGATCCAGGCCGGGGTGACGGCGTCGGCCGTGGTCCGGGTGAGGATGTCGAGGTACTCCTTGAACACGGCCCATACGTTGCCCGGGTACTTCGCGAAGAGGGGGCCCACGTCGACGAATTCGGTGATGGCCTTCCTGCCGTGGTGCTCCAGGTCGCGCAGGTACTCCTGCTGGATCTCGACGTCCTGCCGGGTACCCAGGCGGGTCAGATGCGCGCCGATGTAGGTCTTGAAGTCGAACTCCAGGATCTGGTTGTGGGCGTTGATCCAGCCGGGGATGTTGGTGGACACGACGAGGTTCCTGAACGGGACCCAGCCGGGGTACACGATGTCGGCGACGTTCAGGACCTTCTGCCGCGGCGCGTAGACGAACAGGTTGTCCGGGGTGTGGTTGGGGCCCTTGTAGTGGAGCTCCAGGACCTGGTCGCCCACCTCCAGGCGGTAGTGGCTGGAGACGGAGCGGTTCGGCATCGGCGGGCGGCTGGATTCGGGAACCTGCTTCAGCAGGTGGGTGGTCTGCTCGTGGGCGATGATCACCAGGTTCGGGAGGCTCGCGTCGCGGAGCCTGTCGGCCGCGCCGATGTGGTCCGCGTGGTAGTGGGAGTACACCAGGTGGCTGATGCGTGCGCCGGGTGCCACCTCCTCGATCGCGCGGAGGATGTTGCCCCCCAGCGTCGGCGGAGCGTCCACGACGATGACACGCTGCCCCTTGCGGTGGTGACGTTCGGTCACCAGGAACATGATCTGGTAGAAGCCGTCCGTCAGCCAGTACAGCCGCTCGCTGATCTCCTGGACCAGATAGCCCTTCGCGGGGATCTGCGGGCCGAGTGCGGTGGGGGGAACGGGCGCGTAAGCGCCCGGTGCGGCGGCGGCCGCAGCGGGGTTTGCGAGTACGGCTTGCAGCGCGGGCACCGACGCCACGAACGCCGAGTACTTCAGGAAGCTGCGACGGCCGGCCGGGTCGTGAGCGACGGGAGGAACGGGCTCCCCGCCAGGAGTTGTCGTCATGGGCTCTCCCCAGAGGTGTGCCTTCGAATCGACGGGTGTGGCAGCCCCTCCTGCCGGCAGAGCGGCTCGCTGCGGCCCGCTGGTCGCCGCAGACTGGAAGGGCGGGGCAAATCTAGGTGCTGTGCCCCGCTCCATCGATGAGC
Source organism: Streptomyces sp. NPDC053432 (assembly GCF_055585365.1). NCBI lineage: Bacteria > Bacillati > Actinomycetota > Actinomycetes > Kitasatosporales > Streptomycetaceae > Streptomyces > Streptomyces sp. NPDC053432. The sequence continues at coordinate 167,791 of NZ_JBVJKF010000018.1, read as the reverse complement.
CACGCTGAGCCTGTTTTCCTGCCCGTGCGGCAATGCGGATCAGGAAGGTACGCGGACGGGCGGCCATCGCCCGCGGGCATGTCGCCCGACTGGCGGGCGTCAGGCGGTGGTGATGTCGCAGGTGTAGTCGGCGGAGCCTGAGCCCGCGTAGGCGGCGACTTCGAGGTAGTAGGTGCCGGTGGTCGTTGCGGCATGGGTGAGGGCCTCGTCGGTGCCCGCGCCGTCGTTGACGGACCGTGCGAGGCTGCCGCCGCCTGCGTCGAGCAGGTACACGTCGGCGTCGTAGTCGTCGGGTACGTCGCACTGGACGTTCGCGCGCCGGCCCGTCGTGAGGTGGATTGCGAAGTAGTCGCGGTCGCCGCTGGTGGCCAGGCGGCCGGTGAGCGCGGCGGGTGCGGTCAGGGTGGTGGCGTCGTCGGCTCTGTCACGGGTGTCGTTGGGTTCGGTCTCGGTGAGGGCGTGGGCGGCCGTGCAGGTGGTCTGCGGGGTTCCGTCGTAGAGATCGGGGTCGGGGGCTCCGGCGATGACGCTGCGCAGGTAGTACCCGCAGGTCGGACGGCTGGCGAAGTCGAAGGTGGTGCCGGGGGTGAGCTTCCAGATCTTGTAGTCGGTGTAGGTCAGGGGCCGGCGGGCTGCCACCTGTTCGCCCTGGTGGTCGCCGAGGACGACGTAGCTGTTCCTGCCGTAGGCGGTGGCCAGCCCGTTCCTGTCGATGTGGAGCGAACCGCCCTCCTCGACGCCGACGCCCCAGGCGGAACCGGCTGAGGTCAGGCCGTCCTTGACGGAGCGGGCGACGAAGGCCATGAGGCGGCCCATCCGGTCGCGGGCGACGAAGTGGGAGTCGTTGACGACGTTGTCGTAGTGGTTCCAGGTGAACAGGCCGGTGGTGAGGCTGATGGCGCGGTCGTAGGGGTTGGCGAGGGCTTCGGTGCTGGTGACGCTGCCGTTGCAGGCGTCGTAGACGATCGGGCTGTTGACGTGGTGCCCGGCGCTGCCGCCGCCCGATCCTCCCCCTTTGGCCACGACCGATTCGACCGACGTTTCGAGGGCGGTTCCCTTCCAGGCGGTGTAGCGGCATTGGTCGCCCCCGGCGAAGTACACGAACTCCGCGTTGCGTACGTCCGCGTTGACCTGGGTGTTGCTCGCGTCGGAGGTGGCGGTCAGTGTCCAGGTGGTGCAGGAGTTGACGCCGGGCAGGGTCATGACGGTGTCGCATTCGGGCGTCTTGCTGCCGCTGGTGGGGGCCGATCCGGCCAGGACGACCACGTCGAGGCTGCCGGTGCCGCCGCGGATGTCGTCGATCGCGCGGCTCATGGAGCCGGGCACGATCGCGCCGGCGCCGTTCATGGTGTAGGCGGGGCCTTGCCAGGAGGCGCGGGAGATGTCTGCCGCGTTGCCCAGGCGGACGCGGGATGCGGCGGCGTGGGCGGGTGCGGCGGCGACGAGGAGGCCGGGCAGCACCAGCAGGGCTGCCGCGGCTGCGGCGAGTCGGGGTCGGCGGGTGGTCCGTTGCATGGCGGCGCCCTCGATCGGTGAGTGGGGACTGCGACGCGAGATCCAGCGCGTCTGACGTAGTAGTGGAAGATACAAGTCAGCCGGATCCGCGAACAGATGTAACACCGAGATCGATTGCTGACGAGCGCAAGAGGCCACAGAAGCAGAGTTTTCGGGTGTAAAGGGTTGACCCACCACCCGAAGTCGGAGCTCTGCACGGAAGTAACGTGCGATACATCTAGCCATTCCGTGCGTTCATCTGTAACTTCCGGTGTGGCTTGCCGACGGCAGCCGTCCTCCTGTGTCTTCCCTCCCCTTGTGAACGAGGTCCGAGAGTCATGCACGCACGTACACCCTTCGCCCGCTCCCTGACTGCGGCGCTCACCGCGCTCACCGCGCTCACCGCGACCGCTGCTCTGTCGGCGTGCGGCAACGGTGAACCCGCAACCGCAGCCCCCGCCCCCTCCGGCGCCGACGTGGCCGGGGTGCGGGTCCAGCCCGACCAGGACCTGCACAACGCGCTGCCCGAGGCGATCAAGAAGTCCGGCACCGTACGGGTGGCGACCGACGTGCCCTACGCGCCGTTCGAGATGTTCGTCAAAGAGGGGCAGAGCGAGCTGACGGGCCTGGACTACGACCTCGGCCAGGCGCTGGGCGCCAAGCTCGGGGTGAAGTTCGCCTTCACGCCCCAGAAGTTCGACGGCATCATCCCCGCCCTCCAGGCCGGCAAGTACGACGTGGCGATCTCCGCCATCACCGACACCAAGGAGCGCCAGCAGGTCGTCGACTTCGTCGACTACTCCCAGTCCGGCTCAGGCCTGCTGGTCGCCGACGGCAATCCGGCCAAGATCACCACCTTGGACGACCTGTGCGGGCACCCGGCCGGCGTGCAGGCCGCCACCAACCAGGCCGACCTCCTCAAGGCCCACCAGTCCCGCTGCGCCGAGCTGGGCAGGCAGCCGATCGACATCCAGACCTTCCCCAAGGACTCCGACGCCCAGCTCGCCCTGCGCGCGGGCAAGGTCGTCGCCGATGTCCTGACCAAGCCGGCCGCCGGGTGGACCGCCAAGACCGCCGAGAACGGCGGCGCTTTCGACTCCGTCGAAGACCCCGCGGCCCAGGGCGGCTACAAGGCCTCCCCCAACGGCATCGCGGTGTCCAAGAAGCAGCCGCGGCTGACCGAGGCGATCCACAAGGCACTGCAGCAGCTCGTCGCCGACGGCACCCTGACAAGGATCTGCGACAAGTACGGCGTCGCGTCGATCGCGGTCAAGGAAGCCACGAAGAACGCGGGCGCCCAGTGACCGACACCACCACGGCATCCGGCACACCTCCCACGATGACCGCCACGTTCCAGGACGGGGCGCTCGATGTGGTGCCGGTCCGTCACTACGGGCGCTGGGTCGCGGCGGTCGCGGCCGTGGCCGCACTGGCCGGCCTGGCCGGGTCACTCGCCAAGAACGACAACCTCCACTGGGACGTCGTCGGCGACTACCTCTTGGCCGGTCTGATCTTCGACGGGATGGCCACCACCGTGTGGCTGACCGCCGCCGCCATGGCCCTGGGGCTGATCCTGGGCACCGTCGTCGCCGTCATGCGCCTGTCGTCCAGCCCCGTGCTGTACGGCCTGTCGTCCCTGTTCGTATGGGCTTTCCGCGGCACACCGCTGCTCGTGCAGATCATCTTCTGGGGGTACGCCGCAGCCCTTTACTCCCAGATCAAGATCGGAATCCCGTTCACGGGCATCACCTTCGTCTCCTGGGACACCAACACCGTCCTGACCCCCGCGGTGGCCGCCCTCCTGGCCCTCGGTCTGAACGAAGCCGCCTACGCCTCCGAGATCGTCCGCGCGGGGATCCAGTCCGTCGATCCCGGTCAGGCCGAGGCCGCGCACTCGCTGGGCATGCGCCCGGCCCTGACCATGCGGCGGATCGTCCTGCCACAGGCCATGAGAGTCATCATCCCGCCCATGGGCAACGAGACCATCAACATGCTCAAGATGACCGCTCTGGTCTCGGTGATCGCAGCCCACGACCTGATGTCCAACATCCAGGAGGTGTATGCCCAGAACTACCAGGTCATCCCCCTGCTGGTCGTCGCCAGCTGCTGGTACCTGGCCCTCGTCTCCCTGCTGAGCATTCCGCAGGCCTGGCTGGAGCGCCGCTACGGACGCGGCGCGGCCCGCGGCCACAGCACCCCGGCGTTCCGGCGGCTGCTCGGCGGCGCGGGCACCCTCTGGGCCCACCGTACGAGGAAGGAGTCCGGGCGATGAGCAAGCCCATGGTCCAGGCACGTGGCGTCCACAAGAACTACGGGAGCCTGCGGGTGCTGCGGGGCATCGACCTGACGGTCGAGCGCGGTCAGGTCTGCTGCCTGCTGGGGCCCTCGGGCTCGGGCAAGTCGACCTTCCTGCGGTGCATCAACCACCTCGAGACCGTGGACGGCGGCACGCTCACCGTCGACGGCGACCTCGTGGGCTACCGCCGCCATGGCGGCAAGCTGCACGAACTGCGCGAGCGGGAGGTCGCCGAGCGCCGGCGCGACATCGGCATGGTCTTCCAGCGTTTCAACCTCTTCCCCCACATGACCGCTTTGGAGAACATCTGCGAGGCGCCTGTGAGAGTCGCGGGCGTCTCGAGGCCCGACGCCGAGGTCGAAGCGCACCGGCTCCTGGAGCAGGTCGGGCTCGCGGACCGGGCCGGCCACTACCCCGCGCAGTTGTCCGGCGGGCAGCAGCAGCGCGTGGCCATCGCCCGCGCGCTGGCGATGAAGCCGAAGCTGATGCTCTTCGACGAGCCGACCTCGGCCCTCGACCCGGAGCTGGTGGGTGACGTACTGGACGTCATGCGGCGCCTCGCCGCCGACGGGATGACCATGGTCGTGGTCACCCACGAGATCGGCTTCGCCCGGGAAGTCGCCGACACGGCCGTTTTCATGGACGACGGCGTCGTCGTCGAGGCGGGCGACCCGCGCCAGGTCCTGACCGATCCGACGCAGGAGCGGACCCGCGCGTTCCTGTCCAAAGTCCTGTGACCGCCCCGGTCAGCCCGCGGCCGTCCACCCGGGCGCTGCGGGCCCGCGCCGCCGCCCGGCACAGCGAGTACCTGGCCGACCTCGCCGCCCTGGTGGCCATCGACTCCGGCTCCTACAGCCCCGACGGGATCAACCGCGTCGCCACCTGGTTCACGGAGCGGCTGGAACGCTACGGCGCCACCACCCGCACCGTGCCCGCCGGACGCCACCGCGGCCGGGCTCTGGGCAGCGCGCTCGTCGCCCGGAAGAAGGGTGCCAGGAGGGCGGCAGACGGAGGGCGGCGCATCCTCCTCGCCGGCCACATGGACACCGTCTTCGACGACGGCACCGCGGCCGCCCGCCCCTTCACCCTGAACGGGTCCTTGGCCCACGGGCCTGGTGTCAGCGACGACAAGGGCGGTCTCCTGGCCGGACTGAGCGCGCTGGAGATCCTCGCCGAGGAGGGATTCGACGACTACGACGAGATCATCTTCCTCGCCACTCCCGACGAGGAGATCGGTTCCCCCGGCAGCGCCCCCCTCACACGGACCCTGGCCGCCGAAGCCGACTTCGCGCTGGCCCTGGAATGCGCCCGCGAGAACGGTGATGTGGTCATCGCCCGCAAGGGAGTTGCCGAGTACCTCGTCACCGTCACGGGTAAGGCGGCGCACGCGGGCATAGAGCCCGAGCGCGGCGCCCACGCCGCTCTCGCCGCAGCCCATCTGACCATTGCCCTGCAATCCCTCAACGAGCAGGAGGACGACGCGACGATCAACGTCGGTGTCGTCCGATCCGGCAGCCGCCCCAACATCGTCCCCGAGCGGGCCGAACTCCACATCGAGGTCCGGGCGACCACCACCGCCTGCATGGACCGTATCGGCCTCGCCATCGAGGCGACCGCGGCGCGCCTGCCCGTACTCGGCACGACCGCCACGGTGCGGCAGCTGGACCTGTGCCCGCCGATGGAGGCGACAGGCGGCAACCGCCGCATGCTGGCCCTCGCCCACGGTGCCGGCCGTGAACTGGGGCTCGCCTTCGGGGCGGCGAGCACCGGAGGCGTCGGCGACGCCAACACCATCGCCGCCACCGGCACGCCGGTCCTGGACGGCCTCGGCCCGGTCGGCGGCGCCGACCACACCCCCCAGGAATGGCTCGACACCACCACCATCACCGACCGCATCACCCTCCTCACCGTGCTGATCGCCCGCCTGTGCCACACCACCGCCACCTGAACGGAGCCCCCATGCCCGGCACCCGCTCACGACGCAGCCTCCTGGCCGCCACCGCAACCATGCTGCTGGCCGCCCTCGCCGTCCCCACCGCCCACGCCTCCCCCGCGCACAACCCGACCCGCGGCGGTTCGCTGGTCCTGGTCGGCGGCGGCCTCAAGGACGACAACAAGGCCGTCTACGGCGAGATCGTCAACCGCGCCGGCGGCGCCGCCGCCCGCATCGGCGTCCTGACCGCCGCCTCCATCCCCGCCAGCCAGGACCCGAACGCCGACGACCCAGCCCGGTGCGGCAACTCAGCCTGCAACGGCGCCTATTACGCCTCCCTGTTCAAGCAGCACGGAGCCGCCGACGCACAGTGGATACCCGTCGACCTCGATCACCTCACCAACGCGGACTCCGACGTGGTCGTCGCCCAGGTCAGCTCCATGACCGGCTTCTTCTTCGGCGGCGGCGACCAGTACCGCTACATCACCACCCTCCTTCACGGCAGCGCGCACACCGACAGCAAGGTCCTGGCCACGATCCGCGCCAAGCTCGCCGCCGGCGCCGTCGTCGCCGGGTCCTCCGCCGGCGCGCAGATCATGGCCGGGGCCGACATGGTCACCGGAGGCGACTCCTACCAGGCCCTGCGCGACGGGAGCAGCCCCGGTTACTTCGACGACCCAGCCCGCCTGGGCTACCTGCCGGCGGGCGGCTTCGGGTTCCTGCGCTCCGGCCTCCTCGACACGCACACCGGCGCCGCCGGCCGCGAAGGACGCGCTCTGCGCCTGGCCGCCGACACCGGCCACACACGCGTCTACGGCCTCGAAGAGAACACCGCCCTCATCATCGACAGCCCCGGCACACCCGCCGAGACCGCTACCGTCAGGGGCACCCGCGGCCTGACCGTCCTCGACCTCCGCCAAGCCCGCGCACACACCACGACCGCCGGCTGGTCGCTGAACGGAGCCCGCTACACCTACCTCACCGACGGCGACCGCTACCTGCCCCAGACCTGGCAGGCCCTTCCCGCCCCCGGCAAGCACCCCATCACCCCGACGGGCGACACCCCGATTCCCCCCAACACCGACGCCTTCTACTCCCCGGCCAACACCAGCGGCCGGCCCTACTCCCTCCTGGGCACCGCCCGTGCCCTCGCGGCCAGCCGCACCCAGCGCACCGCGACGGCTTCCACCTTCGAGACCGATCCGCGCTACACCGTGACGCTCACCCGGACACAGGCCACCACCGCATGGGCCACCGGCTCCTCGGACCCGACGACGCTGACCTCGCTCGCCCTCACCATCACCCCGGACTGAGCCCGAGGCAACGGCAAGCCCGCACATCCGTGTTCGCCGCGCCGGCACTAGGCTCGGCGAACACGGCACTACCTCTCCGGAAGGAAACCACCCGACGATGACCGGCACCATCGCCGACAGCATTCGCGCCGGCCTTGGCGCGCTCAGCCCCGCTGAACGCAAGGTCGCCCGAACACTGCTGGCCGGCTACCCGTCCGCGGTCTTCGAAACCGTCGCCGTCATCGCCGAACGCGCCTCGGTCTCCACCCCCACCGTCCTGCGCTTCGCAGCGCGGATGGGCTACCGCGGCTTCCCCGACCTCCAGGCGGCGGTCCGCAGCGAACTCGACGTCCGCAACGCCTCCCCCGTCGCCCTGTACGAAGCCGCAGGCCTGGGTCACTCCCATGACACCACCAGCACTGCGGGCCTCCTCGAACACGGCAACGCCACCTTCGCCCCCGCACTCGCCCAGACGCTCGCCGAAATCCCCCCGCACGACTTCCAGCGCGCAGTCGAACTCCTCGCCGACCGCAAACGCCACATCATCCTCGCCGGAGGCCGCTTCACCCACCTGCTGGCCCAGTACCTCGGCCTGCACCTGATGCAGCTGCGCGAAGACGTCCGCTTCCTGCCCGACCGGCCCGTCGAACGTACGGCGGCACTGGCCCAGCTATCCCGCCGGGACGTCGTCGTGCTCTTCGACTACCGGCGCTACGAGGACGACAAGACCGCCATCGCCCAGCTCACCCGCGAGGCCGCCGGCAAGACCGTCGTGTTCACCGACCCCTGGCTCTCCCCCGCCACCGCCCACGCGGACGTTGTCCTGCCGAGCCAGGTGGGTGCCACCGCCCCCTACGACAGCCTCGTTCCCACCCTCGCCGTCATCGAGGTACTCATCGCCGGCATCATCAACACCCTCGGTCCCCAGGCACACCAGCAGCTGCGCCACAACGAGGAAGTCGCGCACCGCATAGGGTTGGTGTAGAGCTCTCGAAGCTGTGCGCCGGCTCCTTCGAAGACCCCGCCGGGCACCTGATCGAGTTCATCACCCGCCCGTATCTCGTCCAACAAGAGACCCCAGGTCCCGTCCCGCAGGTTGCGCGGCCCGGGCGCCGCTCCGGCGTAGCCGAGCCGGCAAAAGCCCCGACCGGCCCGGGGGGGGGAGGGCCAGTCGGGGCGGGCCACGACCAGCCGGGGGGGAGGGCTGGCCGGGCGTTTGAAGGTGTGGGCGGTCGAGGAGGGTCGCCTCACGGCGAAAGGTACTGCGGGGCTTCAGTCGGATGATCTTCCCCGCAAGCGGATGGTTGGACCCGGGGACATCAGCCCCTTCGCCCTACCCACACATACAGAAGAACGGTCGACCATGCCCGGATGTTCCCGACCTCCACGAACCGGCCGGCTCACCCGGCGGCGGCGACCGGCCCGGCGCCGCACCCCGGAACGTTCCCGGCAGCTCGATCGAGTACGGGCCCGTACTGACCCACGTGGACAGCGACGACGCCGAGCCGAGGGCGGGGACCCATCCCTGACTCTGAGGCTGCACCCACATGCGCCGGCCCCTGTTCCACCACGCGGCCCGCAGGCAGGGCTGCGCGACGCTCTCGCGGTCTGCCGACCGGGTGGCCGCCGCGGCCCAGGGTTTCAGCGGTCGGATCCCTTGTGGAGCTCGCGCAGCACGTCCTGCTCCTCTTGGGTGGGGCGGGACGGTTCGCGCTTTCCGGTTCCCATGACTTCCTGCGCGGCGTCCTTGACCTTGTGCGCCATGTCCTGCATGCGGTTCTTACTGCCGGGCTGGGCCGCTTGGCGCTGCCGCTCCTCCTCGGGTGTCACGTCGTTCTCGCCGGTCACGCGTTCCAACGGTGATTTGTCAGCCTTCGGGTCAGACATGACGGCGCTCCCTAGCTTCATATGGGTAATGCGGCTTTGCTTTGCGCCTGTCCATTCCGCTCCTCCTCAACCGCCGAGCCTCGGGTGTCCGTCCTGCTCACCGGCGGCTCCAGCCGTATCGGCCTGGCCCCGGCCCGGGAGCTGCGGCGGCGCAGGGGCCTGCCGTACCGGATCCAGGTCAGCGGGATCTGTCCGGCCGGCGTGGACACCCCCAGCTCGCCGTAGCGAAGCCGCTCAAGGGCATCGGGGCGGGCCGCCCGGTGATCGTCCCCGATGCCGGAAGCGGGCCGGATCACCCGGAGCAGGCGCCGCCCACCCCGGCACTGACGGCAACAGCCCCGGCCGGACACAGTGCCGCAGGGAAGCGGATGCGGCACGTCAATGGTCGGCTGCGGTGCCGACGGGATTTGAACCCGCGAGACAGATGGGAGCAGGCCCGCCCCGTCTCCGTCACTCGCCGTGGGAGGGACCTCGCCCACGGCGATCGCAATGGACCGCTCTGCCACGGCACCGCAGCCTGCGGAAGTGCGCGCACTCCCGCTGCGAAGAAAAGCGTAGGGACACCGTCCTCTGGGGACGAATCATTATCCGGGGGTCAGCGCAGGACCTGGACCGCGTAGAGCGCGCCGATTCCGGTGGCGAGGGTGCCGAGCAGGAGCCGGAGGGCCGTCTCGGGCAGGTGCGGCTGGAGGCGGGCGCCGAGGTATCCGCCGAGGAGACCGCCGACGCCGCAGGAAAGCCCCAGCAGCCAGTCGGGGGCGACGTCGCCGGTGGCGGCGAGGGAGAGCAGAGCGTAGGTGGTCGCACCGACGATGGAGGTCACGAAGGTGGAGGCGAGGGCTGCGGGCGCGACGGTGGCGACCGGTGCCCCGCGGCCGACGAGGATCGGGCCGAGCAGGGAACCGCCCCCGATTCCGTAGATGCCGCCCGCCACGCCGACGGCCAGGGCCAGCGACGTCGTCGCGCGGGGCGAAGGCCGGTGGGAGGTGCGGGGTGGCGCCGGGCGTACGGTCCGCAGCCACAGCCACAGGCCGAGTGGCAGGAGCAGTGCCGCGATGAGGAGGCGGAAGATGCGCGGGCCGGGTACGGCGTAGACGCGGATCACAGCACCGATGACGACGCCGGGTACGGTGCCCGCGATCAGGAGTCGGGTCAGCGGTCCGCCCAGCTGTCCGGCCCTCCAGTAGCGCAGGAGGGCACCGGGGCCGGCCACGACGTTGTACAGCAGGTTCGTGGGTGTTACGGCCGGGCTGGGCACGCCCAGCACGCTGACCTGGACGGGCAGGAGGAAGACCGCTCCGGAGACGCCCACGGGCGCGGTGATGACGGATATCAGCAGCCCGGCGGCGAATCCGGGCAACCCCATCGACCACTCCACGACGTCCCCCTCGGCACTCTCCGAACGGCACCCGGAGCAGCCTCCGGATCAGGCGCCTCCCGTTCCCGTGATCATCGGCCCCGCCCCGATCCAACCGCCTCCCGAGGCGGTGAACAACTGCCGTCCACGTCGCCGACGGGCGGGAGTCGGCGCTCATCATCAGGCCTGGGGGACCAGGCGGTTCTCGTGGGCGAAGACGACGGCCTGGATCCGGTCGCGGAGTTCCAGCTTGAGCAGGATCCGCCCCAGATGGGACTTCACGGTCGCCTCCGCGAGGTACAGGGCGGCCGCGATCTCGGCGTTGGACAGGCCGCGACCGACCTCGACGAGGACCTCGCGCTCCCGGGCGCTGAGCCGGTCCAGCCGCTCGTCGCGGACGGCGACGGGGGTGCCCCTCTCGGCCAGGTGCGGACGGAAGTCCTCCAGCAGGCGCCGGGTGATCCGCGGGGAGAGCACCGCGTCGCCCGCCGCGACGTTGCGGATCGCGGCGAGCAGCTCCTCGGGCCGGGTGTTCTTCAGCAGGAAGCCCGAGGCCCCGGCGCCGAGCGCGGCGAAGGCGTACGCGTCCAGGTCGAACGTGGTCAGGATCAGCACCTTGCTACCCGGGGAGACCTCGACGACCTGCCGGGTCGCCTCAATCCCGTCGGTCCCGGGCATCCGGACGTCCATCAGTACGACGTCGGGCCGCAGCTCCCGGGCGAGGCGGACGGCCTGGGCGCCGTCCGCGGCCTCCCCGACCGGGGCCATGTCGGGCTGGGCCTCCAGGACCGTGCCGAAGGCCATCCGGAGCAGCGCCTCGTCGTCGGCGATCACGATGCGGATCGTCATACGACGCCCGTCCCGCCGCTGCCCAGCAGGAGCCGGGTCCGCACGCCCCAGCCGCCGCCCGGAAGCGGTCCGGCCCGCAGCGTCCCCCCGTAGGCGGCCGCGCGCTCGCGCATACCGGGAAGGCCGTGACCGGACGGTGGGGCGTCTGCAAGCGCCGTCCGGGGCCCGCTGTCGGTGACCTCCACGCCCACGCTCCCGGCCGAGCACTCGACCAGGACCGTGGCGCGGGTGCCGGTGGGAGTGTGCTTGAGGGTGTTGGTCAACGCTTCCTGCACCAGGCGGTAGACAGTGAGTTGTGCGGTGGCCGGCACATGGGCGTGGCGGCCGCGGACCTGCAGGCCGGTCGGCAGCCCGGCGGCGGCCATCTGGTCGGCGAGCGCCTCCAGCTGGGCGATGCCGGGCAGCGGGTGGCGCTCGGCGTCGGGCTCGTCGGCCCGCAGGACGCCCAGTGAGCGGCGCATGTCGGTGAGGGCCTGCCGGCCCGTCTCGGAGATCTGCTGCATCGCGGCGGTGGCCCGGTCCGGGGACCTGTGCTGCGCGTAGAGGGCGGCGTCGGTGAGCGCGACCATGACGGACAGGTTGTGGGTGACGATGTCGTGCATCTCGCGGGTGATCCGGGCCCGCTCCTCGGCGACGGCCAACTGCGCCTGCTGCTCCTGGTGCAGCGCCAGCCGTTCGGCCCGCTCCTGCACCGCGGCGAGGTAGGCGCGGCCGGTGCGCACGTTCACCCCGAGGACCGCGGCCGCCACCACCGTCGCGGAGAGCGCGACGAACGGGGTCAGGAAGGCGCCGTTCGACGCCCACCGCAGGCAGGCCAGCACGGCCCCGCCCTCCACGAGGGCTGCGGCGAGCAGCGTGCCACGCCGGCCCGTGTGCGCGGCCGCCGTGTACAGGGCCACCGGCAGGGCGATGTCCGCGGCCAGTTGGACGTCCGCCAGCCACTGGACGAAGGCCGCGGCGACCACGGCGGCGAACACCGCGAGCGGAGCCCGGCGCCGCCACACCAGGGGCACCGCCAGGGCGGCGGTGAGCGCCGCCGCCACCGGCAGCTCCCGGGCCGGGTAGGTGGTCACGACGTGGAGCAGGAGCAGCGCCGGCAGCACCGAGTCCCACACCAGGCGCGGTACCCGGTCCCCGTGGCGCACCGTCACACCTCTCCGCCGACCGGCCGTCGTGGCGGCCCGGCCGGGGCCGCCTCCTCGTACAGCCGCAGCCTAGGCCGCGGGCCCGCGCCGCACATGATCCCGGCGTCGGAACGCACCAGGCACGGCGTACGACCACAGGATGAGACCGCTACCTCCCGCGGTGGCAAGCCGGCCGCCGGTCCGGGGTGCCCGGTTGCCACCCCGGTCGCGCCGCGGCTCGCGCCGGTTGCCACCCCGGTCGCAGTCGGCGGCGACGCGGGGCCGACGCGGCCGCGCGGGCCCGCCGCCGAGCATGACCGGGTGACCGAAACCATCCCGGGGCTGTCCCTGTCCCTTCCCGAAGTCCTCGTCCTGCTGGGCGCCGTCGCACTGCTGGTGGCGCGTCGGCTCCCCGCGGCCCACCGCCGGCCCGGCACCGTCGCGGCCGGGGCGGTCCTCGTACCGTCGGCGATCGTGCTGGGCGTCGTGGGGGTCCGCTGGCAGATGCTGCCGGTCCTGGCCGGCGCCGCCGTCGCCTCGGCGTTCGCCCTCCCGCCCCTGTTGCGGCGCCGTACGGGCCGACCGGCGCGGCGGGCCCGCCGGTGGCCGGCCCTGCCGGGCTCGCTGGCCTGCGCCGCCCTGGTCGCCACCGGGCCGGTGGCCGCCTGGGCCTTCCCCGTGCCCGTCTTCCACGAGCCCACGGGCGACTTCGGGGTCGGCACCCGGGTGGTGCAGTGGACGGACCCGCTCCGCCCCGAGAGCTTCACCGCCGATCCGGACGACCGGCGCACGGTGGTGGTCCAGCTCTGGTACCCGGCGCGCAGGAGCCCCGCGGGCGTTCCCCGGGCCCAGTACCTGGGACGCACGCAGGACGAGGCGCGGATAGTCTCCGAGGCCCTCGCCGGCGGGGCCGACCTGCCCGCTTTCCTGGTCGACGGCGTCCCGAGGGCCCGCAGTCACGCGGTCGTCGACGCCCCGCCGGCGGACGGGGGAGAGCGGTTCCCGGTCGTCCTCTTCTCGCCGGGGTCGGGCGGGGTACGGTCCCAGAACACCGCATGGGCGGAGGAGCTGGCCAGCCACGGCTACCTGGTCGCCGCCCTGGACCACCCGTACGACTCCGGCGTCGTCGTCCTCGCCGACGGCCGCACGATCCGCGCCACCACCGCCTCCTCGGGGGACCGGGACCGGGACGAGGAGCTGGCCGCCGGCTGGACCGCCGTCCGGGCCGCCGACCTCGGCTTCGTCCTCACCCGGCTGGAGCGACTGGACCGCGGCGAGACCCCCGACCCGCTGACCGGACGCCTTGACACCGGCCGCGCCGCGGTGGCCGGCCACTCCCTGGGCGGAGCCGCCGCCCTGCAGGCGGCCCGGCAGGACCGCCGGTTCGACGCCGCCGTCGACCTGGACGGCTACCCCCACGGCCCCACCGCGCCCGCCCTCGAACAGCCGGCGCTCGCGCTCACCCAGGAGATCACCTCCGGGACCGACCCGCGCTATCTGCCCCGGCTCACCGAGGCCCTCGGGCACAACACCGCGAGCAGCTACCGGCTCACGGTCCCCCGCGCCGGGCACCTCACCTTCATGGACGGCCCGCTCTACCTGCCCCCGGTGCCCTCGATCGTCGGCACCCTGGGCCGCGCCGAGAGTCCGCGCGTCGTCGCCGGGGCCACCCTCGCCTTTCTGGACGCCACCCTGCGAGGCCACCCCGGCGACCCGGTCGACACCCTCCGGGCCTACGGCACGGTCGTCACATCAGGTGGTCCGTCGGGTCGGCCCGGTCCGGTCCCGGGCCCGTAGTGAGCCCTGCGCGACAGCCTTCCCGTGGGGAGCCGGGAAGGCTGTCGGCCCGGAATGGTCCCTGATCGGGCGTCATCCGCGCTCGTCTTGCTCCCAACGTGCCAGGATCTCGGCTACGCGCGGGTACCGCTCGAGTAGCTCGGCATCCGTCAGGTCCATGCCAGCTGCCCCAAGGATCGCAGCGGTGCCAACTGGCAGCGTCCGCTCTCTGGTGCGGTACTCATCGGTCACGGGACCTCCAGCGTTCGGTCGGCTGTGGCGCCCTACGATCCGCCTGGCACATGCCTCAGTCAACCCCTGCGGAGGGGGTCGTTCCAGAAGGAGCACATCTCGTTCACTCAAGCTCTGCGAGCCGGCTCCTGACGCACCCACGTTCCAGTGGTCCGGACTGGCGGACCGGAAGTGCAGATCCGGCCGGACCTCGGTCAGTCGATGCCTTCGACTATGCGGAAGTCGCGCTCGACGCCGTCGGAGAGGGCGACCAGCGCCTCCTGGTAGGCCGCGCTCTCGCGCGCCGCGACGGCCTGCTCGAAGCTGTCGAACTCGACCAGGACGGTGCGCTCGGCGATTCCGGCGTCATGCGCCTCGACCCGACCGCCACGGACGAAGGTCCGACCGCCTGCGGCCTGGACGGCCGCGGCGGCCAGCTTGTTGTAAGCCGCCAGTTTCTCGGGGTCTGAAATGTTGCGGTAGACGCTGACCCAGTAGCCCTTGGGCATGGAACCTCCAGTGTTGTCGTGTGTGCTTCTGGCTTGAGGGTTGGTCTCGGACGAGCGTCGGCGGGCGATGGCGAGGCTTGTCAGCGTGGTGATCGCCATGGCGCCGATGCCGACCAGCGCCGCGGTGGTGTAGGCGCTGTCGTCGGGGAAGCGGTGGCCGGGGCCGGTGCCCGCGGCGAGGATCAGGCCGCCGATGGCGCTGCCCAGGGAGTACCCGACGCTGCGGACGACGTAGTTGAAGCTCATGGCGCTCGACGTCTCGCTCTTGGGCGTGACGGCCAGGATGGCGCCGGGCATCGCGGCCGAGAAGCCGCCGACGCCGAAGCCGAGCACGCCCATGGCCGCGAACAGTTCGGCCGGGTCGGACCGGACCGCCGCGAACAGGGCGAACCCGCCTCCGACCACGACGGCGCTGCCGGCGAGGAGCAGGGGAGCGGCGATCCGCGTCCGGACCCGCGGCGTGAGCCTGCCGGCGACGAATCCCAGCACCGAGAACGGGATGAGGACCAGCCCGGCGACGAAGGTCGTCAGCCCGAAGCCGTAGCCGGCGCCGTGCGGCGTCTGCGCGTACCGGGTGATGAGCGTGAGGAGCAGGTACATGCCGATCCCGCCGACGAACATGGCGAGGTTCGCCCCGGCGACCGCCGGGTGCCGCACCGCCCGCACGTCGACCAGGGGCGTCGTGCTGCGCAGCTCGATGGCGGCCCAGACCCGGAGCAGCACCACCGCGACGACGGCCAGGCCCGCCGCCACGGCGAGGTGCCGGCTCCACAGATTCCGTTCCCCGGCGAGGAACAGCACCAGGAGCAGCGCGGCGGCCAGGACGGCCGCGCCGGCCACGTCCACGCGGGCGGAGCGGCCTTCGGGGGCTTCGGGTATGGTGCGCCACGCGGTCAGGAGGGCGGCGGCGGTGACGACCAGGCCGAGGCCGTAGGCGGCCCGCACCCCGCCGAGCTCGGCGAGCAGTGCGGCCAGCGGGTAGCCGACTCCGGCCCCGATGATCGAGACCACCGAGATCAGGGCGATCACGGCCGCGCCGCGCTCCTCGGGAAGGTGGTCCCGGGCCACGCCCGTCAGCAGCGCCGTCAGCCCGAGTCCGACGCCCTGGGCCGCCCTGCCGGCCAGCAGCCACACGAACGGCAGCGGCAGCACGGTGAGCGCGCTGCCGGCGACGACGACCGCGAGGGTGGCGAGGATCGTGGCCCGCCGGTGCGGGCCGGCTCCGAGCCGGCCCAGGACCGGCGTGGCGACGGCGCCGCTGAGCAGCGCGACGGTCAGTGTCCACTGCGCGCTGCCGAGCGAGACGTGGAACGAGGTCGCCACGCTGGTGATGAGCGGCGTCCCGAGGCTGGCGACCGCCGCCACGACCAGAGCGATGAACATCAGGGCAGGGACCAGTAGCCGCTTCTCGGAACGCGTTACCGGTAACGCCTCCACGGCTGCCCCGCCGACCGGCTGCCCGGTCACTGCTTCGGCCTTTCGCGGTCCTGGCTTTCGAGCTCTGCCAGATGCCGCAGCGCCGGAAGGGCCGCCACCAGCGCCTCGACCTCGTCGCCGGTGAGCTCGCCGATCAACCGCTCGAACGCGTGGACGCCGGCCTGGCGCCGCGTGCGGACGTAGGAGGCGCCGGCCTCGGTCAGGCACACCAGCGTGACCCGCTTGTCGGACGCGTCGCCCCGCCGCTCGACCAGGCCGGACTCCTCGATCACCCGGACCAGGGCGGTCATGGCGGGCTGGGTGACGCCCTCGACCGCGGCCAGATCGGTGATGCGCCGCGGGCCGGTCCGTTCCAGGGTGGCCAGGGTGGCGGCGGACGTCAGGCTCATGTCCCGGGGCAGGCGTCTCGCGGCCCTGGTGGCCAGGCCGTAGAGGGCAGCCCCGATGGCGCCGGACGCGCCAGGAGCGGTGTCTTGACGACTCACGCTCGAAGCATAGCCCTTTTATATTCAGAGTCTATGGAAATGGCCGCCTGACAGCAGACCTGACATGTGAGGCCGCTCGTCAACGGCCGATCGCGTCAGTGACAGCGCCGGTCATCGACCTGAACCTCCAGATGCGGCCAGGCGGTGGCCAGGCGCGAAAGAGCTCTGGGCTCCGGCACGGTCACCGAACCCAACGACCTGTCCGGCTTGAACCGGACCAGTGTCCAGGTCGTGCCGACGCCCTCGACGGGCACGAGATCGGTGACCGGCACGCCGTGTTCGTAGCGCTGGGTCCAGGCCCCGTTGAGGCGCCGATTGGTACGGACGAGCCACTCGCTGAGCGCCGCGACCACGGACATCCCGCGCCGAGGACGGCCGTCAGGCAGCACTTCGACCTGTGGGAGATCGAAGTACCTGAGATCCTTCGTCGCCATGACCGGCTTCTTCACGCTCCGGCCGTGCTCGTCCGCACGGGTGTCGGTGCCCCGTCCGTCATCCCGGACAGACAGCGAACCGTCGGACTCGAGAACAATGACGCAGCGTCCTTCGCCCTTGCTCGACGCTTCGTCGGCTGCATGGGCGAGTACCTCCCTCGCCGCACCCACTCCCCCGTGCCGCCCACGGGCCCCTGGAACCGGCGTGCATCGATCCGCCGATCCGGGGCAGGCGAGCCGCATGGCGACCCACCCCCGGGCGCAAGCCGCTCAGCCGTCCCGCCGGATCCGGCGCGATCCCCACGGCAACTGCGCTTCCGCCCGACCGTGTTGTCCGGCTGCGCGGCTGAAAGGCCCCGGTCGGCCCGATCGGCCCGGGCGTCCGCACACCGACCACCACCGCGAAGGGAACCCGCACCCGTGAACGACAACATCTGGGCCTACCACCTGACCGTCGCGCACTTCGAGGACAGGGACCTCACCGGCTACAAGGTGGAAGCCCTCGACGGCACCATCGGCAAGGTCGACAAGCACTCGTACGAGACCGACGCCTCCTGGATCGTCGTCGACACCGGCCCCTGGATCTTCGGCAGGGAAGTGCTCCTGCCTGCCGGCACGATCACCCGTGTCGACACCACGGAGGAGAAGGTCTACGTCGACCGGACCAAGGAACAGATCAAGGATGCCCCGGACTTCGTCCGGGAGGAACACCTCGGTGACACCGCCTACCACCGTGAGGTCGGCGGCTACTGGGGCGACACGGTACGCCGCCAGCAGCAGTGACATCGACCGCACCGCGCGCGAGGAGGGGCGGGCCGCCCACGAGGACGGCCCGCCCCTCCGCCTTTGCCCCGGTACGGCGCCCTCGCCGAGGCCACCGCGGATCGGTCTCGGGACGTCGGCCAACTCGGAGGGACGGCGACGGGGGCCTGCGCAGAGCAGTGTGGTTCTCCGCGTAAATCCCTTGACGAGTGCGCGTCTTGGCGCGTCGGATGCCTACATGGCCTGGTTGGGATTGAGCGTATTCATCATTGGCGGGGTCGGAATCTTGGTGGGGAGCAAGGCGCAGCGCGGGTGGGACACGTGGTCCCGCCGACAGCGCATCGTGTGCTCTCTCGGCTTCGTACTTGTGATCGCCGGGCTCGCCATTGGCCGGACTGCTTGAGGCAGCGTCATGAGGTGGGCGGGAGGGGCTTCAGGCGAGGGGCCCCGGGCTCCTCTGCGTACCGGTCCTCCCGGCCGCCGGCTGATCTTGGCCTTCTTCGTCTGGGTGAAGGCCCAGCGGCCCGGCTCGACCGCCCCCCGTTTCTCTCGGGTCCGCAGCACGGGCCACCGTTTGGACTTCGTGATCGCCCGTGGTCCGGCAGAGCGCGATGAGCTCTGCCGCCGGGTACTGCTCGGGATCCAGGAGTGTCGTGCCGAGGAAGGCGGCCATGTCGTCCTTCGTGGGGAGGGCACCCGTTGTGGAAGAGCCGTCGAAGGTGCGCCGTTGCTCACCGACTCGGGAAGGTCGAAGCTGCAGAGCACCCCGCGGCGGGCCGCCAGTGGGCGCGTAGTTCCTCGGCCGCCGCGCGGGCCTGGGTCTCACCGGACTGGAAGGCCGCTGCCCACGCTTCACGGTCGTCCCGCCCGGAATCCAGCAGGCGCACCATGGCCGCATCAGGCGTCACGAAGTGGGCGCCCTCTGTCGCAGGGCGGGGATGGCGGTGGGCGAGCGGGTCGATGACCACCACGCTGCGGGCGCCGGCCGCCAGGTCGATGTTGATGCCGTCTCGCAGGGCACCGTCCAGGTAGCGGCGGCCGTCAACGGCGACGGGCGGATCGATCCCGGGGAAGGCGCTGGACGCGGCGACCGCGCGCACCAGTTCGACGCCTGCGGCGGCGTCCCACACGATCGGCTCGCCCGTTTCGGCGTCGACGGCCGGGATCAGCAGAGGACGCCTCGGCCAGGCCTCGGCGGTGATCAGTGCCGCGCGCTGGGCGATGGCGCGATTCTCGGCTGCCGCGTCCACCGTCTCCAGGGCGATGCGGCCCACCCGGCGACGGGCTTCGGCCGGGTCCAGGGCCGGGTCCCCGAGCACGGCGAACACCGCGCCCATCACGGCCGGATCGGGGCGGCGCGGCGCGGACGGGGCATCGGCGGGGGGCCGGGCCGGGAGGGTGGCGAGCCGGCTCGGATCCTGGCCAGTGGCGAGGACCGCGCCGACGATCGCCCCGGCTGAGGTCCCCACGATGAGGTCTGCCTCGCCCAGGTCCAGCCCGGCATCGCGTAGCCCCGCTGCCAGTCCGGCCGTCCATGCGGTGCCCAGACGCCCGCCGGGCCCGAGGACCAGCGCCTGGCCGATGTCCTGCTTGCTGTCGTTCTCCATAACTTTCCCCCGTCGTCGAAGCCTTGTGCCGGATACTGGCACAGCCCTGTCGGCGCGGGCCGCTGACGAGCTGCCGGTGCGTCATCGGCCCCGCCTCCTCCCTGCGCTCAACGCATCAGCAGCGCAACGGCTTCCCACACTTGGCGCCCAGGGTGGCGTACGCCGTCGGGGCAGACGCGCGTACGCACAGCCGGGACGTCGCCGCCCCGGCCCGGGTTGCGGCGCGGCCCTGCCCCGGCACTTCGGGTGAGTGCCGGGGCAGGGCCGGGACGTCGCCGGCGCGACCGTCAGGCGGGCCGGCCGCCGAAGGGGGCGACGGTGCCGTAATGGGCGGCCAGTTCCTCCCGGTAGACGGCGTCGTCGAGGTGCTGGTCCCGGTGGAACTCCGGTGCGTCCTTGATCTGGCTCTTGGTGCGGTCGACGTGGACCCGCTCCTCGACCTCGTCGATCCGGATCACCGTGCTCGCGGGCAGCAGCACCTCCTTGCCGAAGATCCACACACCGGTGTCGACGACCAGGTAGGCGTCACCGGCCTCGTCGGAGTGCTTGTCGACCTTCCCGATGCCGCCATCGATTGCCTCGACCCGGTAGCCCGTCAGGTCCGTGGCCGTCAGACGGCCGGCCGTCGGCTTGTAAGCCCACACGTTCTCAGTCACGCGAAAAACAACTCCTCGAATTGCCCGGGGGTGGGGCGGGGCGGGCAGGCACGGGGCCGCCCGGCATTCTCTTTCTCAGTCCTGCGCTACCAGCGGTACCAGCGTCCGCCGCCGGTCTTCGGCCGGGCCACGAAACCGAGCAGCCACACGACCAGGACCGCGATCGCGACCCACCACAGGATCTTCAGCGCGAATCCCGCACCGGCGAGGATCAGGATCAGCAGGAGAACAAGAAGAAGGGGAACCATGAATATCGACCTCCGTGGAATCGAATGCCCGGAACTTCTTTCGGCACACTCGAATCAGGAGATGTCCGGGCCGCCGGAGGCCCGGCCCGCCGCCTCCTGGAGGGTGTGCGCGCCCTCGGTGCTCAGACGGCCCCCGCCGGACTCCAGGTGCGCGCGCACGAACCACTGGAACTGCTCCAGCCGTGCCAGCTGACCGATGAGCATGTCCTGGGTGACGAGGTCGAGCTCGTCGGTGGCCTTCATGGCCCGCCGGTGGTCCTCGATCAGCCCCGTGTAGACCAGGTCCACGGCCCCCAGGTGCGCGACGGCGTCCGCGCGCCCCACGCCGTAGTCGTCCCACGTACGCCCGGCGACGATGGCGCCCGGAGTGCCGACCGGAACGCCGCCGAGCGCCGCGATGCGTTCGGCGGTGGTGTCTGCCATCTCCCGGACCGCCTCCACCTGCGGGTCCAGCATCTCGTGGACGGCGATGAAGTGCGGGCCCACGACGTTCCAGTGCACGTGCTTCAGGGTCAGGTGCAGATCGTTGAGGGCGTGCAGCCGCGCCTGCAGGAGGTCCACGACCTTCCGCGCCTCCTCCCGGTCCAGGCCGGGCACGGTGTACGGGGCAGCCTGCTGCTGTTCGTTCATGTTCAACTCCTCAAGGCGAGCATGTCGTGCGGTGGCTGCTCGCCTGCCCCGCCCGTCGCGAGCCATGCCTGCGACCTCGGTGAGGTGTCAGGCCGTGGGGTGCGGGGCGGAGGAGGGCGTGGGGGCGGGGTCCTCGGCCGGACCGGTCGCCGGAGCGCGCGCACCGGCGCCACCCGTGAAGTGCGCGAGGGTGCCGGTCTGTTCCAGCAGCCGCTCCAACTGCTGGGGCCGGCCGTCGAGGTGCAGCGCCGCACCGGCCGCGTCGGTACGGCGGCGGACCATCAGCAGGGCCGACAGGCCGCTCGGGTCGACGCCGGTCATGCCCGAGCAGTCCAGCCGTACCTCGCGCGGCGCGCCGTACTCCCCCAGCGCACGGCTGACGTCGTGGACCAGCAGGTCGGCGTACCGGTGGTCGAGGTCGCCCCGCAGTTCGATGCGGAGGGCGTCGTCGGCACGGCGGCACGACAGGCGGAGCGGAGTGGGGGGCGAGCTGGTCATTCGGCGTTCCCGGCGGCGGTCAGGAGGGTACGGGTGAGGCGGTCTGCGCCGGCGCGGAGCACGGCGTCGGCCCGGGGGAAGTCCCCGAGGCGGCGGCGCAGCAGTGTCAGGGCGGGCAGCAGGGACGCGGCCGGGACCCCTCGGGCGTGCAGGACGTCGGCGGTCCAGAGCAGGAAGCCGCCGAAGAGTTCCTCGTCGTCGGTGTAGAGGGCGGTGGCGAGGAACTCCACGATGTGGGCGAGGTCTTCGGCCGTACGCTCGCGCTGCGCCTCGGTGTAGTCGCGGACCGCGGGGTAGGCGTCCTCCAGGTCGACGAGGACCTCGCGGACCAGGCGGGGCCGGCTGCGCGCGACGAGCGTGTACTCCTGGTCCTTCAGGTGGGGGAGGTCGTCGATGGCCTGGTGGCCGGGCCGGGGCCGGGGCAGCGGCCGGCGGGCGAGCTCGTCCGCGGCGGTGCGGGCGTCGGGCGCCCACGCGTCCGCGCCCAGGAGCCGGGCGTAGCGGCCGCCGGCTCCGAAGGCGGCGCCGCCGACGATCACGGGGGTGCCGACGGCCTGGCAGGCGGTGATCGTGGCGTGCGCGACGGGCAGGCGGGTGGGGATGGAGCTGGAGAGGGCCACCGCGTCGGGTCCGGTGCGGTGCACGTGCGCGATGAGGTGCGGGGCGGGTACCTGGGCGCCGAGGTAGTCGACGTGCCAGCCGCGGAGCCGCAGGACCTCGGCGAGCAGGCGGGCCGGCAGGGCGTGCCATTCACCGTCCACGCAGGCGACCGTGATCCGGCCGTGGCGGGGTTCCGTCCGTGCCGCGGGATGCAGGGCCAGTGCCGCGACGGCCCGGTCGTTCATGGCGGTGGCGGCGTGCTCCTGGGCCACGCTGATGCGGTTGGCGGCCCACTCCTCGCCCACCCGCCCCTGGACCCGGCCGATCACCTCCAGCAGGACCGACTCCGGGTCGAACCCGTCGTCGAGCGCCCGCAGGACCGACCCCACCGCGGCGGGTTCGTCGAGGGCCATGACGGATTCCCATACCTGCTCGACGAGTTCGTCCGTGCTCAGGGCCGGGGAGGTGGGTTGCGGTGTCATGCGGTGAACCTGCCCCGGGTGTGGCCGTCCACCGCGCTGAGGTGGTTGGTGCGCGGCGCGGAGATGACCACGATGGCCATGTCGTCGTGACGGCCCTGGCCCACCCACTGGGCGGTCAGCATCTGCACGTGTTCGACGACGGCCTGGGCGGGCATCGCCGCGCACTCGGACAGGGCGCGCCGCAGCCGCTCCTCGCCGAACATCACCCCGCCCAGCGGACCGCCGCGGGCCTCGCTGATCCCGTCCGTGTACAGGACGCAGGCCTCGCCGGGTGCCAGCGTGACCGAGGCCGTCTCGGCGGAGACGGCGGGGAGCACCCCCACCAGGGTGCCGTGCGTGGCCGCCGCCTCGATCCGGCCGTCGGAGCGCAGGAGCAGCGGGGCGGGGTGGCCGGCGCTGGTCAGCCGCAGCCGCACGCTGTTGCCTTCGCGTGCCGCGGAGGCCAGCACCATGGTGGCGAAGCGGGTGCTCTCGGAGTTGAGAAGCGCGGAGTTGAGGAGGCTGAGCATCCGGTGGTGGTCGTCGGCCATGGGCAGCAGCGCGTGCAGCGTGTTGCGGATCTTCCCGGTCATGACGGCGGCTTCCAGGCCCTTGCCGCAGACGTCGCCGAGCACGACCAACGACGCGTCGCCCTCGACGGCGGCGGGGTGGACGTCGTAGAAGTCGCCGCCGACCCGCTCGTGGTCCTTGGAGGGGCGGTAGCCCCCCGCGTACTCGACGCCGGCCACGTGGCCCAGCCGGGGCGGCAGCAGTTCGCGCATCAGCGTCTCGGTGACCGACGCCTGCTCCGCGTAGAGGCGGGCCGCCGACATCGCCGCGCCGGCGCGGGCCGCGAACAGCCTCGCGAAGACCTCTTCGCCCTCCGTGAAGGCGGGGGCCCCGGTGCCGCGCAGCAGGACGAGTGCGCCGGCGGGCACCCCGTGGCCGGGCAGCGGGGTGACGACGATCGACCCGACGCCGTCCAGGCCCTCGGGGAGCAGCCAGTCTGGCGCGGCCGCGGGATCGATCCAGCGGGACGGCACGGGCGGGAATCCCTGGAGCGCCTCCGCCAGGCCGGGGACCTCGTCGGGGTCGACGGCCCGGAGCGACACGGAGGGCGTGCCGCCGCGCACGCAGGCCACCACCGGCAGGCCGGTGTCGCGCGCGGGTGCGATCACCAGGGCGGCGTCGGTGAGGTGCTCGGCGGCCAGTTGCGCCGTGACGTCCATGCAGCGGTCCAGATTCAGCGAGGACAGCAGCAGGTTGGACGAGCGGACGAGGAACGCGGTGCGTTCCTGTTCCGTCCGCAGGGCTTCCCGGGCAAGCCGGTGGTCCGTGTCGTCCACGAGCCACCACACCACGCTCCCGTCGTCCCTGGGGGTGGGGTGCGCCTCGAACGATCCCTCGCCGACGGGGCCCTGTACGAACCGGGCCGCGTCGGGCGCCGGCGCCCTGGCGGGGACGGGGTCGGCCCGGTGCCGCGCGTGCGCCGCGGCCAGCCATGCGGGCACCACGTCGGCCAGGGCCGCGCCGGGGCGCGCCCGCGGGAAGACCAGCCGGGCCGCCTCGTTGGCGAAGACCACCCTGGCCTGGGGGTCGGCAGCGAAAACGGGGTACGGGGCCTCACTCCACGGGAGGCCCGCCGCCGGCGAACCGGACGTCATCTGCGGGGAAGGAACCACACATCCAAGGCCCGCTGCGCGAACCCCTCACCTCTTCTTCTTCACGACGGAGACATTGTTGCCTCACGGCAACCATCCTCCAAGGAGCACGTCGGCCGCAACCGGACACCCTTCCGACATCATGACGAACCCTCACCCGCACGGGTGGGGGCCGCCCGCCTCCCGAGGACCCCCCTTCCGCCCTCCGGACTCCCGTGTAGGAGGATGTCCCGGTGACCGGAGACGAAGGGGTCGTCACGACGACCACCGAGCAGGGCGTCGCAGTCGTCTGCCTGCGGGGCGACATCGACGAGGAACAGGCACCCGCCCTGAACCGGGCCCTCGCCGCCACCCCTGCGAGCGGTCTCGCGCGTACAGTGGTCGATCTCTCCGGTACGCGCTTCGCGGACTCCTCGGTCCTGCACGCGCTGCTGGACGCCCAACGGGCCCACCGGAGTGCCGGAGCGGTCCTCGTGCTCGCCGGCCCTCTGCAGACCGCGGTACAGCGGTTGTTCGAGGTCACCGGGACCGCATCCGTCTTCAGGATGGCGGACAGTCTGGAGGCAGCGCTGACGTCATGAACACCACACCGGATTCGGGCGACGTCCTGGGCGACGGGCGGACGCGGGAGGGCGAGACGCGGTCTGCCCGCCCGCCCCTCTCCGCGGCGGCCGCCCGCGCCCGTGTCAGCGAGGTGCTGCTGCGGGCCGGGGTGGGGCTCGACACGGCCTCCGCCGCGGACGCCCTCCTGGTCACGTCGGAGCTCGTCACCAACGCGATCCGTCACGGCGGCGGGGTCACCGCCTTCCGTGCCGACATCACCGAGGACCTCCTGCGCCTGTCCATCGGCGACGCCAGCCCCCTGGTCCCCGCTGCCCGGACCGGTACGGTCGAACGTCCGGGCGGGTACGGGTGGCCGCTCGTACAGCGCCTCGCCGAGCGCGTGGAGTGCCGCACGCACTCCGACGGCAAGACGATCAGTACCGTACTGCGCCTGTCCTGACCGCCCGGGCACTCACAGATAGCGGCGCAGCGGGCGGACCGACAGCTCCCGGGCGCGCTGCAGCAGGGGGCGGCGCCTCCAGCGGTGCCCGACGATCCGCGTGCTGACCTCCAGGTCCTGGTCGTAGTGCCCGTCCAGGATCCGGGTGAGGTCCGGGTCCATCACCGCCAGCATGACCTCCTCGTCGTGGTCGAGGGAGCGGCGGTTGAAGTTGGACGAGCCGATGAGGGAGACCACGCCGTCCATGGTGATGACCTTCGCGTGCATCATCGTCGGCTGGTACTGGTGGATGCGCACGCCCGCGGCGGTGAGGGCCTCGTAGTGGTGCTGTCCGGCCAGTTGGCACACGCGCTGGTCCGTGTGCGGGCCGGGCAGCAGGATCTCGACCGTGACGCCCCGGCGGGCGGCGGCGGCGAGCAGGCCGACGAAATGGTCGTCGGGGGCGAAGTACGCGGTCGCCAGGCGCACGCGCTCCTGCGCCGATTCGAGGATCACGCGCATCAGCGTCTGCATGTCCTGCCAGCCGAAGGCGGCGGACCCGCGCACCACTTGGACGATGGCGGAGCCGGCCGGCTCGTGGGACACGAAGCGGTCGCGTTCGTCGAAGAGCTCCGGATGGCACTCCGCCCAGTTCTGAGCGAACGCCGCGGCGATCCCGTCGACGGCGGGTCCGCGGACCTCGGCGTGCGTGTCGCGCCATTCGCCGGGGTTGCGGGCGTCGCCGCACCATTCCTCGGCGATGCCCACTCCCCCGGTGAAGGCCGTCCGTTCGTCGACGACGAGGACCTTGCGGTGGCAGCGGTGGTTCTGCTTGAGCGGGGAGAGGTAGGCGGGCTTGCGGAACCAGGCGACGTCCACTCCGGCGGCGTCCATGTGGTCCAGGAGGTCCTGCTCGATCAGGCGGCTGCCGAAGCCGTCCAGGAGCAGCCGTACGCGGACTCCGGCGCGGGCGCGTTCGGCCAGGGCCTCGGCGAACCGGCGGGCGATGGTGCCCTTCCAGTAGACGAACGTCATCATGTCGACGGTGTGGCGGGCGGAGCCGATGGCGTCCAGCATCGCGGGGAAGATCTCGTCTCCGTTGCGCAGGGGGCGTACGGAGTTCCCCTCGGTCGCGGCGATGCCGATCAGTCTCTCCAGCCGGCGGCGGATGCGGTGGATGCGTTCCTGCACCTGGTCCGTGCCGGGGGTGACGGTGACGGGCCCGGGTCCGGGCAGTGGGGTGGTGCGGGCGGCGGGGCTGCCGGTGACGGCGGCGCGGGTGGTGTCGGTGTCGGTCATGGCGGTGCTCCTCGGTCGGGACGGTCGGGACGAGCTGGTGGGAAGAGCCGCAGGGCGGCAGGCCGGGTCAGGCGGAGGGACTCGCTCCGGGCTCCGGTCCGCCCGCCTCCCACGGAGGGGGTGCCTCCATCTCCGTCCACGCCGCCAGGGCTTCGCCGTCGACGCAGACGATCCCGCAGGTTTCGGCGTACTCGGCCGCGGGTGCGGTGAGGGAACCGGTCGTGACGAGGACCGCGACATCCGCCCGGTGGACCGCGAAACAGGTCCCGCCGAAGCGCTGGAGGTCCTGCGAACCGACCCGGTTGTCCTCGGAGTAGTGCTTGCACTGCAGCACCACCCGCCTCCCGTCCGCCGTCGTCGCGAGGACGTCGGCGCCCAGGTCGCCCGCGCCGCCGACGACTTCCACCGAGGTGCAGCCGTCCCGGGCGCACAAGGCGGCGACCGTGTGCTCGAAGCCGTCCGCGTCGGCCCCGGCGTGGTCCAGGGCCCCGCTTCCCACGTCGGGGAGCTCCGTCGTCGGTGCCGCGTTCCCGTCTGGCGCCGCTGCCGGACGCCGCCCCCGGATGCCGCGCCGCCGGGGGACGCGGCGCCGGCCGGGGGCGACCGTCCACTTCACCAGTACCGCTCCGAGCAGCAGTGCGGCCAGGGCGGCGATCGGCGACAGCGGGAGTCCGGCCCCGCTCTCCGGCGCGGCCTTCACGAAGGCGACCGGGCCGCCGATGCCGATGCCCAGCAGCCCGACCACGAGCACCACGTCGCGCCCGAGACCCGTGCCCCGCACGGACCCGGGCGCGTCCTCGTCCGGTGTCGTCATACGAGATCCCCTCCCCTTCACGCGTCGAGGTCCCCGATCCGTGTCGGACCGGGGACCTCGACGGACGTCGAACAGTGTCGGACGCCCGTATGGCCGCGATTGCGGTTCTCAAACCGGGGAAGGACCTCGGCCCCGTCACACCCGCCGGGGCGCGACGGTCATGGTCATGGCCTCGGCCACACCGGGCGCGGTGGTGAACGCGGTGTCGGCGCCGGTGAGTTCCAGGAGCCGGGCCAGGCGTGCGGGTACGCTCCCGGCCAGGATCACCGTCCGTTCCAGGGCCGGCTGCAGCAGGACGCTGAGTGCGGTCGAGTCGACGAACGTCACCGCGGCGACGTCCAGTACGTACCGGGCGACACCTGGCGCCGCGGGGTCCATCGCGACCCGCAGCGCGGCCACGTTGTCCATGTCGAACTCCCCCGCCATCACCACGATCCGTACGTCCCCTTCGGACCGCGTCTCGACGTGGCTGCGTGTCTCCGTGTCCTTCGTGTCCCTGTTCATGGCCGTCCTCTCCGCGTCGTTGCGCCGGTTCGTGATGCGCCCCGTTCCCGTCCGGCCCTCACCGGGCGGCGCGGGGCAGTTTGACGACCGTGATGAAGAAGTCGTCGATCTGCTGGATCGCCCGCATGAACTGGTCGAGGTCGACCGGCTTCGTCACGTAGGCGTTCGCGTGCAGTTTGTAGCTGCGCAGGATGTCCTCCTCGGCGGCCGAGGTGGTGAGCACGACCACGGGGATGTGGCTCAGCTCCGGATCCGTCTTGATCTGTTCGAGCACCTGCCGGCCGTCGTACTTGGGCAGGTTCAGGTCGAGGAGGATGAGATCGGGGCGCGGCGCGTCGGCGTGCTCGCCGCGGCGGTAGAGGAAGTCCAGCGCCTCCAGCCCGTCCCGCACCACGTGCAGGACGTTCCCGATCTTGTTGTCGGCGAAGGCCTCACGGGTCATCAGCTCGTCGCCCGCGTCGTCCTCGACCAGCAGGACTTCGGCGGGGGCCGGCCGGGTGTGGTCGTCGGAGGTGCTCATGAGGGGGTTCCTTCGGTGAGTACGGGGTCCGGTGCGGCATCGGGGTCGGCATCGGAATCGGAATCGCGGGCCACGGGCAGGGTGAAGACGATCCGGGTGCCCTCCTGTTGGACGGTGTCGATCCGGATGTGGCCGCCCGCGTGTTCGACGATCTTCTTGCAGAGCGCGAGGCCGATGCCGGTCCCTCCGTACGCCTCGCGGCCGTGCAGCCGCTGGAAGATGACGAACACCTTCTCCGCGAACTCGGCCGGGACGCCGATGCCGTTGTCCGTGACCGCGAAGGTGGCGAAGCCCGGGTCCGCGGCGGGGTCATCGACCACCGCGACCTCCACCCGCGCGGTGCGGTCGGGCGAGCGGAACTTGACGGCGTTGCCGAGCAGGTTCTGCCACAGCATGGTCAGGAGCGTAGGGTCACCCACCACGTCCGGGAGCCGCTCGGGCCGCGTGATCTCCGCGTCGCTCTCCTCGACGGCGGCGGCCAGGTTGCGCAGGGCCCGGTCCAGGGGACCGTCCAGGGCGACCGTCTCGCGGGCGTCCTGGATCCGGCCCACCCGCGAGAAGGCCAGCAGGTCGTTGATCAGCACTTGCATCCGCTTGGCGCCGTCGACGGCGAAGGCGATGTACTGGGTGCCGCGGGCGTCGAGTTGGTCCCCGTAGCGCTTCTCCAGGAGCTGGCAGAAGGAGGCGACCTTGCGCAGCGGCTCCTGGAGGTCGTGCGAGGCGACGTACGCGAACTGCTCCAGCTCCGCGTTGGAACGGCGCAGCTCGACCGCCTGGGCGTCGAGTTCCGCGGCCGTGCGGTCGAGCCGCTCGGCGTTGCGCCGCGACTCGTTCAGTTCGGCGACGGTGCGGTGCCGCATGGCTTCCACGGCCGCGGCCAGGTCCCGCAGTTCGGCCGGCCCGCGCAGCGGGATCTGCTCGTCGAAGGCCCCGTTCGCGACGCGACGGGAGGCCGTGCGCACCAGGGCCAGTGGCCGGAGCACACCGACGTGCAGGAGGACCCCGAGGGCGACTCCGGCCAGCAGGAAGACCGCGACGATCGCCAGGAGGATCCTGTCGCGCTGCGTACGCGCCTCGCCGAAGGTGGTGCGGGCTTCGGCCTGGACGCGGTCCAGGTGCGCCTGTTGCGCCGCGATCCGCCGGCGGACCTCGTCGAAACGGTCCTTGCCGGTCTGGAGCGAGGGCCGGGGGCCGCCGTCGTCCACGGAGGCGATGGCGGGCAGCGCGAACTCCTCGCGCCAGGCGCGGGCGGCTTCCTGCACGGCCGCCAGGTCGGCGCGTACCCCGGCGTCACCTTCGAGGACGGACGACAGGCGCTGCGCGGCGGTGGTCTCGTTGGCCAGGCCGCGTTCGTACGGTTCCAGCAGCGCGGGCTGGTCGGCCAGCAGGTAGCCGCGGATGCCGGTCTCCTGGTCCAGGAGGGCGGTCTCCAGCCGCAGCGCGTCCCGCTGGGCGGGCAGGATTCCGTCGACGAGCCGGTCTCCGGCCGTGGTCGTGCGGGAGAGGAGGGCGGCTCCGAGGGCGCCCGTGCCGACGACCATGAGGGCCAGGACGGCGAGCACGGTGGTCAGCCAGGTCCGCAGGCTCGGCCCGTACCGGTCGGCGGACCGTCCTCGGCGCTCTGCCGGCGGCTGCGTGGTGGGGGTCACGTGGGGGTGTTCCATTCGAGGTGCAGTACGGCGACGTCGTCGGCCAGGCCGCCCCAGTCCGCGGCGAGGCCCTGCGCCGCCTGGATGAGGGAGTCGACGAACGGTTCGGCGGGCAGGTCGGCGTGGCGGCGGGCGATTTCCAGGAGACCGGCTTCGTCGAGCCGTTCGGACCCCGGACCGACGCGTCCCTCGATCAGCCCGTCGGTGAAGAGCATCACGGCGCCGCCCTTCTCCAGCGGGACCTCGGTGACGGGCCAGCCGGCGCCCCAGCCGGGCAGGATGCCGAGCGCGGGCCCTCCCGGGACGGTCCGCAGCTCCACGCCGGCCGTGGAGCGGACCAGGAATCCGGGGTGGCCGGCCCGCTGCACGGACACGGCGGCGCTGCCGGGCGGGCGGGTGACGCAGACCAGTGTGGCGAAGATCTCGGGACCGGAGCGCTCCGCGAGGAGGATGCGCTCCAGCAGTCCGAGCAGCTCGGCGTCGCGCGCGCCGGCCATCACGAAGGACCGCCAGGCCACGCGCAGGCACACGCCGAGCGCCGCTTCGCTCGGGCCGTGCCCGGAGACGTCGCCGACTACGGCGTGGGTGGCCCCGTCGGGGGTCTGGACGACGTCGTAGAAGTCACCGCCGAGCAGTGTCTGGGCCCGTCCGGGGTGATATCGGGCGCAGACGCTGACGGCGTCGGCCGGGTCGTCGAGGAGCAGCGGGGTCGGCAGCAGACCGCGTTCGAGGCGGGCGTTCTCCTCGGCGCGGAGCCGGCTCGCTTCGAGGGCGACCGCCGCCAACTCGGTCCGCTTGCGCTGGATCGCGTACCTGATGGCCCGCATGAAGACGTCCGGCTCCACACGTCCCTTGATCAGGTAGTCCTGGGCACCGGCCGCGACGGCGGTCAGTCCCGCGCGTTCCTCGGAGAGACCGGTGAGGACGACGACGGCGACCTCGGCGGAGACCGCGAGGACCTTCTTCAGTCCGTCGAGCCCCTGGGCGTCGGGGAGGTGGAGGTCGAGCAGCACGCAGTCGGGTGCCTCCTCCTCCAGGAGGAGCAGGGCGTCGGCGAGGGAGGGGGCGCGGCCGAGGCGGACGTCGATGCCGCTGTCCTCGACGAGTTCCTCGACGAGCAGGGCGTCGCCCTCGTCGTCCTCTATGAGCAGGACGTACGGCGGCACCCCGTCCCACAGGGCCAGGGAGTCGTCCTGCTCGACGGACGCGGCCTGCCGGGCCCGGTTCACCGCCTGCCGCGGTGGCGTGCGGGCAGCAGGGTGCCGGTCCCCGAGCCCGAGAGTGCTCGCCATCGCGTCGCGTCTGTCCCTTCTCGCCGCCGGAGCGGACGTCCGACGGACGCCTGGTCGTGCCGTATCAGCGTAGAGCGATCATTTGCCGTCAGGCAATGTTTTACCAACTCAATGATTATGCCGTGCGCGCACCGGTGGTCGAACCGGCCCCCGGCACGGACACCCGCCCGGCCTTCAGGCGGTGTCCGAGATCCGGGCGGTGCGGGGGGCTGTCGGCGGGGTGGCAGCGGCCGGGGCGGCCGGCGGCACGTCCGCGGTGGGGGTCGGCGCGGCCGGCGGAGCCGGCGTGCTCGCGGCGACGTCGGCCGCCAAGAGCCCGGTGGCCGCTTCCCGGAACGCCGCGAGACCCCTCACCAGCGCATCCACGTCGTGGGGTGCCATCCTGGCGAGCACCGCCGTCAGGGCGCGCTCCCGGGCCGTCCGCCGCTCGTCGAGCAGGGCCCGCGCCCGGGGTGTCAGACGCAGCTCCACCTCGCGCCGGCTGCTCGGGTGCGGAGCGCGCGTCAGCAGGCCCATGGCCTCCAGCCGGCCGCAGAGCCGGGTGACGGACGGCGGGCGGGAGTCGAGCAGGGCACCCAGGGCCCGCAGGTTGATGCCCTCGGCCGCCTCGACGGCGAGCAGCGCCCTCCACTGCGAGGGGGACACGGCCGGTGTTCCGCCGTCCTGGCCCCGGGCGTACAGGGCCGCGAGGAGTTCCGCGGCGGCGCCGAGCACCGCGGCCGGATCCTCGTGCGCTCCGGTCGGGCCGGGACGGGACATGCCACCACTGTGGCATCCCCCCGTCCCCGGCGCCCTACGGCTCGCCCTGGCCCTGCCCCGCACCGGGCCGTCCGTGCCAGTCGAGACAGAGGACCATGGCGTCGTCGGCGGCCTCGACGGCGCCGCGGTGTCCGGCCAGCTCCTCCAGGAACGCCCGGGGCACCTGTGAGGGCGGCAGCAGACGGGTGTTCAGGACGGCCCGGCCCAGGGCGTTCAGGCTGTAGCGCTCCCCGGCCGGGGACAGGACGTCGTACACCCCGTCGCTCAGGAAGAACAGCCGGTCCCCGGGCAGCAGGCGCAAGCGCTGACAGGTGTAGACGGTGTCCTCGAACATCCCGAGCGGAAGCTGGGCCTCCAGCTCGATCTGTTCCACCGTTCCCCCGCGCAGTCGCCACAGACGGGGCGATCCCGCGTCGACGACCTCGGCCTCGCCGGTGTCCAGGCTGATGCGCAGCAGCAGCACCGCCAGGTGCATCCGGCCCCGGTACTGGCCGTACAGGGCCTGGTCGGCCAGCGACGCCTGGTCGGCGATCCCGAGACCGGCCCGGCGGGCGTTGCGCATGGCGCTCACGGCGAGGCTGGTCAGCAGGGCGGCGTCGATGCCCTCGCCCATGCCGTTGTTGACGGTCAGCGTGAGGTGGTCGGCGGAGGCCGACCAGTCGAAGCAGTCGCCGTAGATGGCGTAGGCGGGCTCCAACTGCGCGCCGAGGTCGTACTCCGGACGCGAGCAGGAGCGTCCGGGCAGCAGCTGCCACTGCATCTCGGCGGCCAGGGTGAGCCGCTTGGCCCGCCGGGCCTGGAGGAAGAAGTCGGTGTCCCGGTCGGCGACGAGGATCTCGTGGGCGAGCGCGTCCGCCACGTCCCGCAGAGGACCGAGGGCCGCGGGCGCGTACGCGCCGGCGGCGAAGTGGACGCTCAGGACGCCCAGCCGGTCGCCGCGCACGCTCACCGGAAGGTGGGCGGTGACCCCGCTCTCCCGGGCGACGACGTGCGGCTCCTGGGCGCCGAAGGCCCGGCCTTCCGGGCTGTTGTACGCCGACACGGACTCCGCGGTGTACGGCTGGGCCGTGACGGGCTGGAGGCGGGCCGAGGCGTAGTCCGCCATCAGCAGTTCCGCGCTCCGTGCTCCGTGGTCGCGGACCAGGGCCTCCCGGACCTTCTCGAACAGCTCGTGCGGTGCCGCGTCCCGCAGCATGCGCGCCACTCCGTCGCCTCCAGCCACCGGTTCGATACCCGCCTCTCTTCCGACTGTCAAAATGGGGGACCACGAAGCCGCCGGTTCGCCGGGAAAGGCGGCTCGTACGCCGGTAGGGAGTGTCACATGAGTCAGCCGCCGAGCGGCTCCCACCGGCCGGTCATGTCGGCGGTGGCGGAGATGAGCGAGCTGATCGAGCTGCTGGAGGTGGTCTGGGAGCGGGGGCGCGACACGGTCGGCGAGCCGCCCGTCTCCTCCGCCCAGGCCCGGGTGCTGTTCCTCGTCGACGGGCACGAGATGAACCTGCGGGAACTGGGCCGGCTGCTGGAGGCGGCCCCGCCGTCGGTCACCCGGTTGTGCGACCGGCTCCAGGCCGTCGGCTTCCTCGAACGGCAGCCCGGGCCGGACGACCGGCGCGAAGTCCTGGTCCACCTGACGCCCGCCGGACGCGCCTACCTCGATGGCCTGCGCGCGCGCCGGCAGGAGGCCCTGGCGAAGGCGATGGCGACGATGTCACCGGCCTCGCGGGAGGCCCTGGCGGCGGGGCTGGCCGATTTCTGCTCGGCGGTCGCGGCGCCGCTCCGGCTGCCGCCCCGGCAGACGCTCGCTTCCCGGACGGCCTGACGCGCCCGGTACGTGTCCGGACCGGAATAGGGGGCAAGCGGCCGACATGAACGATACGGAAAAGACCCGCGAGCCCGGGACGACCGAGCCGGAGCTGCCCGCCAAGGTGCCCGCGAGCGCGGCGGCCCTCACTCCCGACCTTCCGCCGCTGGACCCCCCGGCGCCGGATCTGCCGGGCGCGGCGGGTGCCGGACGCGGCGAAGGTGCGGGTGACGCCGGTGGCGCCGGGAACTCCGGTGGCTCCGGGCAGCCGGGGGAGCCCCGGGAGCCCGGGGACGCGTCACAGGGGGACGCGTCACAGGTGCAGGACGGCCGCCAGAGCAGCAATCCCGTCCCGCAGGAGCCGACGGCCTGAGGCCCGGGGGCCGGTCGCGCGACGGCGTCGCGTTGCCGGCGCCCGGCCGTACGGGCCGCAGCGCGTTCCGGTCCGGCCCCTGCCCCTCGACAACCGCTGCGCCCCTCCCCTTTCCCGGAGGGGCGCACCTCGCCCTGGAGGCCCGATGTCCGCTCGAAGGCGACTGTCCGCGCCCGAGGCAGCCGCGTGGAACCCGTTGCCAGGGCAGCTCCCGGCAGATGCGACGACGCACGCCCCGCGGCCCGTCCCGGTCGGGAAGGCCCGGATCCGCTTCACGGCAGGCCCGCTGGAAGCCGCCGGGGCCGCCCTCGTACTGGGAGCGGCTCTCCTGGCCGTCGTCACGGGAGCCCTCGGTGGTTCACCGGCGGTGGCCGGGGCGGCCGTCATGGCCTGGATCGGTGCGGTGAGCACCGCGACGGCTCTGTTCGGCCACCGCCCCGTCGAACCGGCGGCGGCACGCCGCCGAGCCTGACCTCCCCTTCCCCGTCCGGGGGGAGCTCAGCGGACGCGGCGGATCCGGATCGGGCCGCGGGCGGCCGCAGGGTCGACCCGGCGGCCGCCCTGGGTGATCTCCACCTCGCCCGACCTGACCAGCCGTCGGGCTGCGCGGCGGGCCGGTTCCATGAGCGCGCGCCAGCCGTCGTCATCCCCCTCGTACACGGCTCGCGCGGCGTCGGAGGGGCAGATCGTCGAGGCCTGAGCGCGGCGGTCCAACAGGTCCAGGATGGCGCGTTCCAGGGCCCGGCCCGTCTGTCTCGCGGTGCGCGTCACCACTCCAGCCTCCCACTGCGGCGGCGCGCCGCGGTGCCGACGGGCCGGCCGCTCGCGTCTCCCGCCTCAGGCGTCGAGCGCCCGCAGGCCGTCGCCCCAGCGGGCCCTTCGCTCCTCTGCGCTCTGTTCCCACCAGGGCGTGCCGCGCTCACCGAGGGCCACCTTCGCCGTCTGCACCCGGTCCCGGGCGGCGCGCTCCGCTGCCGCGTCACCGGTACGCCGTGCGGCGGCCACCGCACGGCGCGCGGCCATCAGGTGGGCGCGCAGCCGGGCGGACGCCTCCGCCGGGAGGGCCGGGTCGGTGGCACGCCAGCGGCGACCACCGATGACGACGTGGTGCCCGTCGGGGATGACGGGTGGCGACGCCTTTCCGTTCACGCCCGGCGCGTGCCCGCTCCGGCGCCCACGAACCCTCCCCGGGCGGGACGGCGTGCCCGGCCAGGCCGGGGCAGGCGCAGCCCGCCGGAACGTGGACGGACGGGAGCCGTGATGAACGCCGACAGGGAACGCGCCGCGCACCCGGGCGGCGGGCCGTACGGTCGACGCCTCCGCGGAGGAGCCCCAGTACGAGGTGGAGAGCCACAAGACGGGCCGGTCCGCGGTCCACGAGGCGAGCGCTGCGCAAGGCGCTCGGACCGTTCGTTCTGCTACACTCTTCGGCCGCGGCCTGGGCAAGCACCAGATGACGCCCGGCCGGCCGTTCTCGACCGTCGACGGGACGGACCTCGTCGACCGCGCCGCCGGTCAGGTTCGCGAGGTCATCGAACGCGGCGTCAACCGGCTGAAGCGGAACCGGACCGCGGCCACCGGCTTCGAGGAGCCCACGGTCCGCTTCGAAGCCACCGTCCTCGCCTTTTGGATGGCCGCTCGCGACTTTCCCGGACAGCCCGGCGCCACACCAACAACGCTTCAAGGAAGCCTGGTCAGCCTAGTCCTCGAACGGGACGAACCTGGCGAGGGCAGCCCAGTCCAGGGGACGCACGATCGTGGCCAGGTCGGCGAAGGGATCCTGCGCAGCCGTTTGGAACCACATCACCGAGAGCTCCGTGTGACCGAACTCCGCAATGTTCTCAGGCGTCCACGATGACGTCAGTCGAGCATGAACGATCTCTCGCGGCAGCCACTCCTCGACCCGCGCCTCCGCTTCGGCTCGGATCCTGTCGAGGTCGTGCACATACACGTGCGGCCTTGCTGCCATCGTCTTCTCGAAGCCCATCAGGCGGAAGCGACGGTGCAGATACGGCGTGCCCTCCAGCATGCCCTCACGATCGTCACTCACCGTGAGCTCACGAAGCTCCGCGCGTATTGCCCCCACTTGATAGCCGCGCAACCCGTCGTGCCTCATCTGGATCATGGACCCGAGGTTAGGTGCGTCCGACAAGCGGGCCAAACGACTTTCGGGGCAGGATCGGGGCGCGACGGATTGGTTTGCGGGGGCCGGGGACATACGCGCGGCGTGCTGAAGAACATTTTGCCGGGTGTACTGGGTGCGCTCGCCGCCGGTGCGGCGGCCGCCGCCGTCCTCGTTTCCCCCTGGTGGTGGACCGGAGCCGTCCCGTTGCTGCTGCTCGTGGCGGTGGCCGGCCACGACCTCGTCCAGCGGCGCCATGCGGTGCTGCGCAACTACCCGCTGCTCGGCCACCTGCGCTTCGCCCTGGAGGCGCTGCGGCCGGAACTGCAGCAGTACTTCATCGAGCGGAACTTCGACGGCCGCCCCTTCGACCGCGACACCCGCAGCATCGTCTACGAGCGGGCCAAGGGCACGGACGCGGAGGAGCCCTTCGGTACGGAACTCGACCTCTACCGGCCCGGGTCGGAGTACCTGACACCTTCCATGGCCCCGCGCCCGGTGCGCTCGGAGCCTCCCCGGGTCCGGATCGGCGGCCCCGCCTGCACGAAGCCGTACGACATGGCGCTGCTCAACGTCTCCGCGATGAGCTTCGGCTCGCTCTCCGGCAACGCCCTGCTGGCCCTGAACGCCGGCGCGCGGCTCGGCGGCTTCGCCCACGACACCGGCGAGGGCGGCCTCTCGGAGTACCACCTGCGGCCCGGCGGCGACCTCGTGTGGGAGATCGGCACCGGTTACTTCGGCTGCCGCACGCGGGACGGCGGCTTCGACGCGGAGCAGTTCGCCCGCAAGGCGGCGTACGAGCAGGTCAAGTGCGTCTCGTTGAAGATCAGCCAAGGGGCCAAGCCGGGGATCGGCGGGGTCCTGCCGGGCGCGAAGGTGACCGCGGAGATCGCGCAGGTGCGGGGCGTACCACAGGGCAGGACGGTCGTCTCCCCGCCCTACCACCGTGTCTACGGCACACCCCGCGAACTGGTCCGCTTCCTGGCCCGCATGCGGGAACTGGCCGGTGGCAAGCCCGTGGGGTTCAAGCTGTGCGTCGGTTCCCGCCGCGAGTTCCTCGCCGTGTGCAAGGCGATGCTGGAGGAGGGCACCAGCCCGGATTTCATCGTCGTCGACGGGGCCGAGGGCGGCACGGGCGCCGCCCCCCTGGAGTTCGCCGACAACCTCGGACTGCCGCTCGGCGAGGGCCTCATGACCGTCCACAACGCCCTCGTCGGCACGGGCCTGCGCGACCGGGTCAGGATCGGCGCCAGCGGCAAGGTCGCCACCGGTGGTGACCTCGTCAAGCGGCTCCTCCAGGGCGCCGACTACACGAACGCGGCCCGGGCCATGATGTTCGCGGTGGGCTGCATCCAGGCCCAGCGGTGCCACACCAACACCTGCCCCGTCGGTGTGGCGACGCAGGACGCGCGGCGCGCCCGGGCCGTCGACGTCGCCGACAAGTCCCGCCGGGTGCAGCGCTTTCAGGAGGCCACCGTGAAGAGCGCGTTGCAGATCATGGCGGCGATGGGCGTGGACGGAGCACGCGATCTGCATCCCGGCATGCTGCTCCAGCGGTTGGGCCCGGACACCGTGCGTTCCTACGCCGACCTGTACGAGTGGCTCGCTCCCGGGGAGCTCCTCGCGTCGCCCCCGCACTCCTGGTCGGCCGACTGGCGTGCCGCCGATCCCGACCGCTTCGCCCGCTGACCTGAGTGACGATCAGGACCTCCTGGCCCGGACCGTGTGCCGAGAGCGGCTGTAGATGCGGAGGGCCGTTCAGAGACCCTGGATGGCCTGCGCCAGGTCAGATCCGTGGGAGGCCCAGCAGATCACTGAGCCGTCATCGTCGAGCTGTCCTATGAACCACTCACCGTCGTCCCTCACGAGGCACAACTCGCCGAACGCAAGGATCACGTCGGGCCGGAGCGGTTGGTAGTCGTCCTGACCGGCGATCTCAAGGACTACGAGCCGATCCGAGGAGAGCGAGACGGCGCCGGCGTTTCCGGAAAGCGCGCGCACGCGCTCGATCGTCCATCCGGCGGGGAGTCCTGAGTTCACCAGGGCATGGTCCCAGAAGGCCGCCCGTCGCAGCCACTTGTCAAAGACTTCGAGCGGCACGGTTGCCTCGTAGCGGGGACGGCGCGCTTCGGTAGTCGGCCGGGTCGAAGCACCGCGATCAGAGCCGTCAAGTCGTGTTCGGAACAAGGCTGTTTGACGGTTGATGCCGAACGCTTTACCTGATCGCGAAATACGCCATTCACTGTCTTGACCTGCGTCAAGTGCGCCGGAAATAAGGCGGATTGGCGGCGCATAAGGCCATCCGTAGAGGCATCTGGCGTCCGTTCAGCGGACGCGGTAGGGCGAAATCCGGACGTGTTTCGGCCAATACCTGACGCGTACATGGCGATCATCGGGATCGCTGGCAACCTCTCCCCATCCCCAGCAGGACGAGATCGACACGCTCCGCCCGGCCGGCCTCACCGCGGCCGCCGGTTCCACCCCCCACGCATCGAAGGAGTCCGCGTGAAGTCCACGCACCGGCGGAACGCCACCGCCACGGGAGCCCTGTTCGCCGCAGCCGCTCTCCTCACCGTCGGCGTCCAGGCCGGCACCGCCAACGCGCAGCCCGAACCGTCCGCGAACGCCGCCGCCCCCAAGGGCCAGGTCCGCAACCCGGGCGCGCTCCCCGCGCAGCTCACCCCCTCCCAGCGCGCCGAGCTCATAGCCAAGGCGCAGAGCACCACGGCCGCCACGGCGAGGGAACTCGGCCTCCAGCCACAGGAGAAGCTCCTCGTCCGCGACGTGGTCAAGGACCAGGACGGCACCACGCACACCCGGTACGAGCGCACGTACGAAGGGCTCCCCGTCCTCGGCGGAGACCTCGTCGTCAACCGCACCGCGGCCGACCGCACCCAGAGCGTCAGCAAGGCGTCCGAGGCCCAGCTCCAGGGCGTCTCCACCTCCGCCCCGGCCGACGCCCCGGCCGCCGCCTCCGCGAAGGCCCTCGACGCCGCGAAGGCGGTCGGCTCGAAGGCCGACAAGGCCGACGCCGCTCCCCGCAAGATCGTGTGGATGGCGAACGGCGTGCCGACCCTGGCGTACGAGACGGTCGTCGGCGGGCTGCAGGACGACGGCACCCCCAACCAGCTCCACGTCATCACCGACGCCAGGACGGGCGCGAAGCTCCACCAGTGGCAGGGCATCGAGACCGGTGTCGGCAATACCCACTACAGCGGCCAGGTCACCCTCGGCACCTCGTCGTCCGGTTCGAGCTTCACGCTGAACGACGCGGCCCGCGGCGGCCACAAGACGTACAACCTCAACCACGGTACGTCGGGCACGGGCTCGCTCTTCACCCAGTCGACCGACACCTGGGGCAACGGCCTCAACTCCAACGCCGCCACCGCGGGCGCCGACGCCGCCTACGGCGCCGGAGTCACCTGGGACTTCTACAAGAACGTCTTCGGCCGCTCCGGGATCCGCGGCGACGGCGTCGCCGCCTACTCCCGCGTCCACTACGGCAACGCGTACGTCAACGCGTTCTGGGACGACAGCTGCTTCTGCATGACGTACGGCGACGGCACGAACAACAACGACCCGCTGACCTCACTGGACGTCGCCGGCCACGAGATGTCGCACGGCGTCACCGCGGCCACCGCGGGCCTGGAGTACAGCAACGAGTCGGGCGGCCTGAACGAGGCCACCTCCGACATCATGGGCACGTCCGTCGAGTTCTACGCCAACAACCCGAGCGACCCTGGCGACTACCTCATCGGCGAGAAGATCGACATCAACGGCAACGGCACCCCGCTGCGCTACATGGACAAGCCGAGCAAGGACGGCGGCTCCGCCGACGCCTGGTACTCCGGCGTCGGCAACCTCGACGTCCACTACTCCTCGGGCCCGGCCAACCACTGGTTCTACCTGGCCTCCGAGGGCTCCGGCGCCAAGGTCGTGGGCGGCGTGAGCTACAACTCGCCCACCTCCGACGGCCTGCCCGTCACCGGCATCGGCCGGGACAAGGCACAGCTCGTCTGGTACAAGGCGCTCACCACCAAGTTCAACTCCACCACGGACTACGCCGGTGCCCGCGCCGGCACGATCGCGGCGGCGACGGAGCTGTACGGGGCCGGCAGCGCCGAGGTCAACGCCGTCACCGACGCCTGGGCCGCCGTCAACGTCGGCGCCCGTTCGGGCGGCGGCAACCCGACCCCGGGCAAGGTCTTCGAGAGCACGACCCAGGTGGCCATCCCGGACTACCCCGGCCCCGCGGTCACCTCGTCCGTCGCCGTCACCGGCGTCACCGGCAACGCGCCGAGCACCCTCAAGGTCGGCGTGAAGATCACCCACACCTACATCGGTGACCTCCAGATCGACCTGGTGGCCCCCAACGGGACCTCGTTCCGCCTGCAGAACTCCTCCTCGGACTCCACGGCGAACCTGGACAAGACCTACACGGTGAACGCCTCGGCCGTGGCGGCCAACGGCACCTGGAAGCTGAAGGTCCAGGACAAGGGCGCCGCCGACGTCGGCACGATCACGGACTTCAAGCTCACCTTCTGACCGGCCGGCCGGCCGACCGGCCACGGTCTGACACAGGTGCCCGGAGCCCCACGGCTCCGGGCACCTTCGCGTACGCGGAAACGTACCGGCCGGCCACTTCCCACGGGACGGTGATCCTCACGGCGGTGTCCGTCCGTCATGCCACCCGAGCACGGGGCCGGAGGTACCGTGCGGCCCCCTGCATGCGGCCGACCCGGCCCCCGCCGCGTAGTCTGCGGCCATGACCGACGATCGTATGAGTGTCCAGGAGACTCTCACCACGCTTCTGGCCGGCAACGAACGCTTCGTCGCCGGTGCGCCCGAGCACCCCAACCAGGACGCCGCCCGCCGCACCGAGATCGTCCCGGCACAGGCTCCGTTCGCCGTCCTGTTCGGATGCTCCGACTCCCGGCTCGCCGCCGAGATCATCTTCGACCGTGGGCTGGGCGACCTGTTCGTGGTACGGACGGCGGGCCACGTCGTGGGCACCGAGGTGCTCGGCAGCATCGAGTACGGCGTCAGCGTCCTGGGCTGCCCGCTCGTCGTCGTCCTCGGCCACGACGCCTGCGGCGCGGTCGCTGCCACGCGCGCCGCCGTGGAGGACGGGGCCACCGCGGGAGGCTTCGTGCGGGACGTGATCGAGCGCGTGACGCCGAGCGTGCTGGCCGCCCGGGCGGCCGGCCACACCGAGGACGGCGACTTCATCGCCGAGCACATACGGCACACCGTCGACCTGTTGCTCGACCGCTCCCGGCTGCTCGCCGAGCGTGTCGCGGCAGGTGAGGCCGCTGTCGTGGGCCTGGCCTACCGCCTCGCGGACGGCACCGCCCAGCTGGTGACCGCCCGTGGCCTGGACGTCCCGTCCGTCCCCGCGATCTGACCGCCTCGGGCAGGCCGGGCCGCGGCGCCGGCCTGCCCGGGAGCCTCAGCCTTCTCGGAGGTCGGGTACGACGGCCCGCAGTCGTTCGGCGCTGATCGCGCCGGCGCGCAGCAACCGGGGGGCCGGCCCGGTGAGGTCCACGATCGACGACGGCACGTCCGCCGTCGTCGGTCCGGCGTCCAGGTAGACCGCCACCGTCTCCCCGAGCATGTCCTGGGCGGCGTCACAGTCCTGGGGCGAGGGCTTGCCCGTCAGGTTCGCGCTGGAGACGGCCAGCGGCCCGGTCTCGGCGAGCAGGGCGAGGGCCACCGGATGGTCGGGCATCCGCACCGCGACCGTGCCGTTCGTCTCCCCCAGGTCCCACCCCAGCTCCGGCCTGTGACGGACGACCAGGGTCAGCCCGCCCGGCCAGAACGCGCTCACCAGCTCCCGCGCTGCCCGCGGCAGCTCGTCGACCAGGTCGTCCAGGGCCTGCGGGGAGCCGACCAGCACGGGTGAGGGCATGGCCCGCCCACGTCCCTTGGCGTCCAGGAGCCCGGCCACAGCCCGGGGCGCGAAGGCGTCCGCACCGATCCCGTACACCGTGTCGGTCGGCAGCACCACCAGCTCGCCGCGGCGTACGGCGGCCGCGGCCTCCCGCAGTCCCTCGGCCCATTCCGACTCGTTCGAACAGTCAAAACGACGCGACACAACGCTCACCCTCCGCAGGGGCTCCGGCCCCCGCCTGTCGATCCGTACCAGCAGACGGCCGAGACCGGTCCGTCACCCCACCAGTCTCCCCCGGCTCGCGCACCGGTCGTGGTGGAGGTCCAGGGTCGCGCCGTGGCGGGACTCGCCGAAGGCCTTCGCCGACCGGCCCACCGATCGGGTGACGGCGTCAGGCGCAGGCGTCCTCGAGGGCGACGTGCCGCACTGTGCGCAGCGTCGACCGGA
Source organism: Streptomyces sp. NPDC053432 (assembly GCF_055585365.1). Classification (NCBI taxonomy): domain Bacteria; kingdom Bacillati; phylum Actinomycetota; class Actinomycetes; order Kitasatosporales; family Streptomycetaceae; genus Streptomyces; species Streptomyces sp. NPDC053432. Next base: position 125,112 of record NZ_JBVJKF010000018.1, on the reverse strand, counting down.
GACTTTCCAGATCGGTCGAGCCCAGGGCGAGCCGGATCGCCTGTGGCGTGTGCGTCGTGGTGGTGAACGGCTCCGCCGTGGTGACCGAGATGCGCCGGCGTGCGAGGGTGGCGGTCAGGCGGTCGGCGCGTGCGTCGTCGGGCAACGGCAGCCAGGTGAAGTAGGACGAGGCGTGGCCGGTGAGCCGGAGACCCGCCAGTTCCTGCCTGGCGAGTGCCTGGCGCGTCGTGGCGTCGTCCCGCTTCTGAGCTTCCAGGTGCTGCACCGTGCCGTCGTCGAGCCAGCGGCAGGCGATGGCGGTGGTGAGGGCGGGTGTGTTCCAGGTGGTCGCCCGGATGGCACGTTCGAGCGAGGGCACCACCCGAGGCGGGGCGAGGACGAACCCGACCCGCAGGCCGGTGGCGATGCTCTTGGACAGTCCCGAGACGTAGACGGTGATGTCCGGCGCGGTTGCGGCCAGAGGCGGTGGAGGGTCCTCGACCAGGTAGGCGTACGAGGCGTCCTCGATGATGAGCGGACCGTGCTTCCGAGCGATCCCGGTCAGGCGGGTGCGGTCGGTTGCCGTCATGACCCAGCCCAGAGGGTTGTGCAGGGTGGGCATGGTGTAGATCGCGCGCACAGGGCGGGTCGCGCACAGTCTCTCCAGGGCATCGAGATCCGGTCCGTCGGCGGTGGTGGGAATGGGTTCCAGGTCGAGATGGAAGGCGTGCGCGAGCACCTTGAAGCCCGGGTAGGTGAGTGCGTCGACCGCGACGACGTCGCCGGCGCTCAGGGTGGCCATGATGGTGACGGCCAGGCCGTGCTGGGCACCGTTGGTGATGAGGAGGTGATCCGCGTCGGCGGTGATTCCCCGGTGTCCGAGGTGGCGTGCGATGGAGGCTCTGTCCTGTGGACGCCCTCGGTGTGGTTGGTAGCGCAGCAGCGAGTCGAGATCACCCGAGGTGGCGACCTCGCGCAGGGCCTGCCGCAGGAGATCGGTCTGGCCGGGCAGCGACGGGTAGTTGAAGCTGAGGTCGACCGCGTCCGTGGCGACTGCCTGCTGATCGATGCCGTGCCCGGTGGGGACCGCGATGTCACGCACGAAGGTGCCGCGGCCCTGTTCTCGGCTCACCAGTCCCGCCGCTTCGAGCTCGGCGTACACCCGGGTCGCGGTCACCACGGCGATGCCCTCGCGAGCGGCGAGAGCGCGGTGGGTCGGCAGGCGCGCCCCCGGGGCGAGGCGCCCGCTTCGGATGTCGGATGCGAGCGCGTCGACCAGCTTCTTGTACCGCGAGGCAGCCATGCACCGGATTGTATCCATGACAATTCTTTGACTGTCCTGCTCGCGGATCCCTACCGTCGCATCACACCCATTCGGAAGGGACACCCGTCGTGCACATCGCCATCCTCACCTTCGAGGGCTACAACGAACTCGACTCCCTGATCGCGCTCGGTGTGCTCAACCGCCTCAAGTCCGATGACTGGCGCGTCACCATCGCGACCCCCAGCGCCAAGGTGACGTCGATGAACGGGGTGGTCATCGAGCAGATGTCCACTCTTGAGGAGGCCTGCGCCGCTGACGCCGTCATCGTCGGCAGCGGCATCGCCACCCGCGAGGTGACCGAAGACCCGGCGATCATGAACGTCCTGCAGGGTTTGGACCCCTCGCGCCAGCTCATCGCGGCACAGTGCTCCGGCGCGCTCGTGCTGGCCAGGCTCGGCCTGCTGGGCGGTATCCCCGCCTGCACCGACCTCATCACCAAGCCGTGGGTCGTCGCCGCCGGCGTCGAGGTCCTCAACCAGCCCTTCTACGCCGAGGACAACATCGCCACCGCCGGCGGCTGCCTGGCCTCGCACTACCTCGCCGCCTGGATCATCGCGCGCCTCAAGGGCAACGACGCCGCCGAAGGTGCGCTGCACTATGTCGCCCCGGTCGGCGAGAAGGAGGAGTACATCGAGCGCGCCTGGCGCAACATCGCCCCCTACCTGCCCGCGCCGGCGCTCGTCTGACCGACGCCGACGGGCTGTGCGACGGCCGTTGCGGACAACACGATTCTCGCTGGCGGTCGTTGCAGCGGCGTTGCGGTCGTGTGGCGATCACCACGGGCGGCTCGGTCCCCGCCCACGAGGGCGGCCCGCTTACGATCAGCACCGGGGCACCCGGCTCCCCCGCGCGGTCCGTACGCGCGACCGCCCCGCCGGAACCACCCGTGCCCGAGTAAGGAACCTCAGATGCCCGCCCCGCTGAACAGGCCCCACCGGCAACTCCACGGCGGCGACGGCCGACGGGAGGCGAACACCTCCGCGGTGCTGCGGACCGTGCTCGACCACGGGCCGGTGGCGCGCAGGCGGATCGCGGCCCTCACCGGGCTCAGCCCGGCAGCGGTCTCGCGGCAAGTGGTCGACCTCGCCCGGCTGGGGCTGGTGCGGGAGCGCCCCGAGCTGGTCGCCGCGGCGGGCGTCGGCCGGCCGCAGGTTCCGGTGGACATCGACTGCGGCCGGGTCGCGGTGGCCGGTGTGCACATCGGGGTGCCGGGCGCGACGCTGTCCCTGATCGACCTGCGCGGGCGCGTCCTGGCCAGGGAGGACGTGAGCAGTCGGGAGCCCGGCCCGGCCGGGATCCTGGGCCGGGTGACCAGCCGGCTGCCCGCCTTCCTCGCCGCGCACAGGGGTGGCCTCACCATCGCGGGCGTCGGTGCGGTGCTGGGGGGAAGGGTGGATCCGGAGCGGGGGATCGCGGTGCGGCACGAACCGCTCGGCTGGTACGAGGTACCGCTGCGCGACGCGCTGGAGCGGGTCACCGGACTGCCGGTGTACGTCGACAACCACGCGCGCGCCCTCGCCCAGTCGGAGATCCTCTTCGGCCATCCCGATGCGCAGCACAGCATCGTGGCGGTCTTCGTGGGCCATGTGGTCGACGCGGCTCTGGGCAGTGGCGGCCGGGTGCACCTCGGCCCGCGTGCGGCCACCAGCGACCTGGCGCACCAGCCCGTACCCGGCAGCCGGGCGAAATGCGCCTGCGGCAGGACCGGTTGCTTCGAGGCCGTCGTCTCCGACACCGTCCTGTTCGCGCAGGCCGCGGAGCGGGGCATCATCGCCGAACCGGACCGCGCCCTGCTCTGCGAGGCCGTGGCGGCGGGGCACCCCGGCGCCGACCACCTGGTGCTGCGCCGGGCTCGGTTGATCGGGCGGGCGGTCGCGCTGCTGGCCGATCTGGTCAATCCGGACGTGGTGGTGGTGCACGAGACCTTCTCCGGGGCCCATCCCCGGTACCTCGACGCGATCCGTGAGGAGGCGGTCGCGCGCTCGCACCTGTGCGACGACCCGGAGCGGATCGTGGCTCCGGGAACCGGGGAACGGGCACTGGACGTCGCGGCCGGCACGGCCGTTCTGGCCAACATCTACGGCGATCCGCTACGAACAGCGGCGTTTGACCAATCATCGGGTGTCTGACAATCTGCGCGCATGACCCAGACCGTGCGGCTCGTTTCCCGCCGGCATGTCGACCTCTGTCGCCATGCCAGCGCGATCTGTGCCGTGCCGTCGCCGGGCTGTCCCCGCTGATTCCGACTTCAGCCTGACGGCCGTCCCGGCCGCGGTCCCGGCGTTCCCGTTCCCCGAGACGGTCGGGCGACCCGGCCGCTCCCCTCCCACCGCGTTCCGCGCTCCTGACCGGATCTCCGCGTCGCGGCTTCCCGTGCTCCACCCCGCTCCCCCTGCCACGGACCGCACCCGGTCCCACCTGGGGTGAATTAGTTCCGCTCAGATTGCAATTAAGTTTCCCTCTCGCTTCCTCCTCGCCAAGGCGGTTCCATCATGACCACCCTCCCTCCCCTCTCCCGGCGGGGCCTGCTGCGCGCCGTGGGCGCCGGCTCCCTGCTCATGACGCTGGGCGCCTGCCGTTCCGCGGTCGACGACAGCGCGCCCGCCGCCGCTGCGGGTGCCCGCAGGGGAGGTACCCTGACGGTCGCGCACGGGGTCGACTTCACTCCGGCCCTGCTCTTCGCGGTGAGCGCGATGACTCTCGTCCCGCGCCTGGTGTTCAACACCCTCACCCGCTACGACGACAAGCTGCGGCCGCAGCCGGAACTGGCCAAGTCCTGGCAGGTGGCACCGGACGGCAAGAGCATCACCTTCACACTCCGCGACGACGTCACCTTCCACAACGGCCGCAAGTTCACGGCGGACGATGTCATCTTCGCCGTGCAGAACCTCCAGAACCCCGTGCGCGCAGCCCAGTTGAGATCCACGGCGGCCGCAGTCACCGCGTTCGAGAAGCGGGGCGACCACGAGATCACGCTCGGCCTCGCCCATCCCGTCAGCAACCTGTTCGACCTCTTCGAGTTCATGTTCATCGCCGACAAGGACTCCGTCGAGGACGCCGTCACCGGCAAGCAGCTCATCGGCACCGGGCCCTACACCTTCACCGGCCGCAACCCGGGCGCCTCGCTCAGCTTCGCGCGCAACGAGCGCTACTGGCAGCCCGGCCGCCCCTACCTGGACAAGGTCGAGATACGCATCATCCCGCAGCCCGACTCGCTGCTGTCCTCGCTCCGCACCGCCCAGTCACAGCTCTCGTTCGACGTCCGGGGTCAGGACGTGGCGCAGTTGAAGGACGACAAGCAGTTCCGGATCAAGGGCTACGACACGGGCGCCGGTGCCCTCTACCTCGGCGCGAACGTCAAGGAGCAGTACACCAGCGACAAGCGCGTGCGCCAGGCACTGTCCTGGGCCGTCGACCGCGAGCGCATCGTCAAGCAGGTCCTCGGCGGCTACGGCCAGGCGAGCGCGGCCCCCTGGCCGAAGTCCTCCCCGGCGTACAGCGATGCCAACGCCACCCGCTACCAGCACGATCCGGACAAGGCGCGGGCCCTGCTGAAGGAGGCCGGGCACGACAGCCTGTCCCTGCCGCTGGCCCACGCGTCGGTCCCGAGGGTGACGGCCATCGCCCAGATCATCCAGTACGACCTGAAGCAGATCGGCATCACCACCGAGCTCCAGCCGTACGACTCGGCGACCATGCAGAAGAAGCTGATCGCCCAGCAGATGCCGGCGCTGTGGACGATGGGCCACGGCTTCGCCCAGGTCCACCCTTCCACCCTGGCCGTCAGCGCCTACCCCTTCAACGAGGCCAAGAACACCTCGCAGTTCAGCTCACCCGCCTACACCGAGGCGGTACGGGCGGCCTGGGTGCGCGATGACGCGGAGGGCCCCGAGGCGCTGGCGGCCTACCAGCGGATCAGCGACCAGCTCCTGGACGAGGCCTTCATCATCGACCTCGCGGTGGAGGCGCAGGTGGAGGTCGCCACGGCAAAGGTCCACGGAGCGGACCTCAACAAGTTCGGCTACCTCGTCCTCGACGACGCGTACCTGGTGTGACGCCGTGGGCTCCTACCTGTTGAAGAGGATTCCCTCAGCGCTGCTCGTCCTGGCGCTCGCCTCGTTCGTCGTCTTCGTGATCCTGCGCCTCATCCCGGGCGACCCGGCCACCACCCTGGCCGGACCCGACGCCGGTCCGGCGGCCGTCGAGGCGATCCGCGCCCGACTCGGCCTGGACCGGCCGCTGTCGGCCCAGTACGTCACCTGGCTCGGCGATCTCGTACGCGGCGACCTCGGCCCCTCGTACGCCATCGGCGGCGAGGTGTCCGACCTCATCGGCCAGGGGCTGGGCCGGACGGTGGAGCTGACCGTCGGCGCCCTGGTGCTGACGGTCGCGCTCGGCCTGGCGCTGGGGGTGCTCGGCGCGACCGGGCGCGGTCGCGGGGTGCGCGCCGCGGCGCGGGCGGTGGCCACCGCCGCGCTGGCCGTGCCGCCGTTCGTCACCGGGATCGTGCTGGTGCTGGTGTTCGCGGTGGCCCTGCGCCTGCTGCCCGCCGGCGGGTACCAGTCGGTGCTCGACGCCCCCGACATCGGCCTGCAGTACCTGCTCCTGCCCGCTCTGTGTCTCGCCCTGCCGAGCGCCGCCGTCCTCGGGCGCTACCTCAAGGACGGGCTGGAGCGCGCCCTGGCCGAGGACTACGTACGCACCGCCACGGCCGTGGGCGTCACCCGACGGCGCATCATCTGGCGGCACGCGCTGCCCAACGCCCTGCCGTCCTCCGTCACCGTACTCGGCATGCAGATCGGGCAGCTGCTCAGCGGAGCCGTGGTGGTGGAGGCCATCTTCGCCTGGCCGGGGCTGGGCATGCTCGCCGAACAGGGGGTGGTCCGCCGTGACTACCCCGTCGTCCAGGCCCTGCTCCTGCTGCTGGTCGCGGTGTTCGTCGCCGTCCAACTGCTCACCGACATCGTCCACGCCTGGCTGGACCCCCGGATCAGGTGGGAGTGAACCATGACGACCACGACCTTCCCGCTCCGCGCCCGCAACCGCTACGTGGGCGGACTGCTCACCGTCCGCGGCATCACCGGACTCACCCTGGTGTCCGCGATCGCCCTGGCCGCGCTGCTGGCGCCGCTGCTCACCTCCGCCGACCCGCTGGCACAGAGCGGCGACGCCCTGCTCGGTCCCTCGTCGCGGCATCCGTTCGGCACGGACGACCTCGGACGGGACCTGTTCAGCCGGGTGCTCCACGGCATCCGCGCCGACCTCGCCATCGGTCTGACGGCCGTGCCCGTCGCCGCCGCGGCGGGCTGCGCCCTCGCCATGCTCTCCGTCTCCTCCCGGGCTGCCGATGCCGCCGTCCAGCGGGCCTTCGACCTCGTGCTGGCTTTCCCCGGGCTGATCCTCGCCCTCACCATCACCGCCATCTGGGGGCCGGGCCGGCTGCCGGTCGTGGCCGTCATCGCGCTGGCGGAGACACCCGCTTTCGGCCGGCTGCTGCGGGGCGGCATCCTCGTGCAGCGCGAACGCGAGTACGCCGTCGCCGCACGGGTCGGCGGAGCGGGGCGGCTGCGCGTCCTGTTCCGCCATGTCCTGCCCAACGCGATCGACCCCATCGTGGTCCAGATGGCCACCGCCCTGTCGATCGCCGTGTTCATCGAGGGGGCCATGAGCTTCATCGGGGTCGGCATCAGGCCCCCGGAGCCCTCGCTCGGCAGCATCCTCAGCCAGTCAACGGGCTACATGGGCACCCACCCCGCCTTCGCCTTGGCGCCGCTGATCGCGGTGACCGCACTCGTCATCGGCTTCGCCCTCGTCGCGGAAGCCCTGAACCGGGGGATCCGGCAGTGACCCAGGCCACGACCCGCACCACCACCGGCACCACCGGCACCACCGGCATAGCCGACACCGGCACCACCGCCTCCGGCCTGCGCGCCCGTCCCGTGCTGGACGTGCGCGGCCTGCACGTCGGGTTCCCGCTCGGCGGCCGGACCTCGCACGCGCTCCGGGGCGTGGACCTCTCCCTCGCCGCCGGGGACACGCTGGGAATCGTGGGTGAGTCCGGCTCGGGCAAGTCGACCCTGGCGCTCGCCCTGACGCGCATGCTCCCGGGTGCCGGCCGCATCACGGACGGCTCCGTGCTGCTCGACGGCCAGGATCTCGCCACCGCTCCCGAAGAGGCGCTGCGCCGGGTCCGCGGCGGGCGGATCGGGATGATCTTCCAGGACCCCATGGCCTCCCTCAACCCGGTGCTCTCCATCGGGCAGCACCTGGACGAGGCGATGCGCGCGCACGGCCGCGGCGACCGGCGCTCGCGCCGCGGGCGCACGCTGGAACTCCTGGACCTGGTCGGGATTCCCGACCCCGCACGGCGAGTCGACGACCACCCGCACCAGTTCTCCGGCGGTATGCGCCAACGCGTCATGATCGCCCTCGCACTCGCCAACGAACCCGACGTCCTGCTCGCCGACGAACCGACCACGGCGCTCGACGCCACGGTCCAGGACCAGATCCTGACGCTGCTCGAACGGCTGAACCGGGAAACGGGCACCGCTCTCGTGCTCATCACGCACGACATCGGCGTCGTCGCCCGCTCCTGCCGTCGCATGCTGGTCATGTACGGCGGCACGGTGGTCGAGGACGGGCCCACCGACCGGGTCCTCGCGGACCCCCGACACCCCTACACCGCCGGGCTGCTGGCGGCCGTGCCCCGGCTGGAGTCCCCCTCGGGAACCCGGCTGCGGAGCATTCCCGGCAGCCCGCCCGACCCCGCCGCCACCACCGGGGGGTGTGCGTTCGCGCCCCGCTGCGCGCTGGCCGAGGACCGCTGCCATGAGCGGGCGCCCGTTCTGACGCGGGCTGCGGCCGGCGTCCGTGCCGCGTGCTGGGTCACCGGTCCGAAGGACGTCGTCATCGCGCAAGCCTCCGCTCAACCCTCCTCGGAACCACCCGCCGACCTCCGGACCCGGCCGGCCACGGACCCGGCCGCCACACCGCTCCTTGAGGTCACCGGGCTGCGCAAGACGTTCCCCGGCCGGGGGCGCGCCGGGCGCCGCGATCCGCGGGTCGCCCTGGACGGGGTCGACCTCGTCCTGCACGCCGGCGAAACGCTGGGGATCGTGGGTGAGTCGGGGTCGGGCAAGTCCACTCTCGCGCGCACCATCGTCCAGGTCCACGCACCCACCTCCGGCGTCGTCCGGTTCCGGGGGCGGGAGCTGTCCGGGGCGTCCCCGGAAACCTCCCGGGCGCTGCGCCGCGAAGTGCAGATGGTCTTCCAGGACCCCTTCTCGTCCCTCAACCCCCGGATGACCGTGAGCCAGATCATCGCCGAGCCGCTGATCGCGCACGGTCTCGGCGACCGTGCGCAGCGGGCGGAACGGGTGGCCGCGCTGCTGCGGCAGGTCGGACTCGATCCGCAAGCCGCCGGGCACCACCCGCGCGCGTTCTCCGGCGGCCAGCGCCAGCGCATCGGCATCGCCCGGGCCCTGGCCCCGGAACCGTCGGTCCTCATCTGCGACGAGCCCGTCTCCGCACTCGACGTCTCCGTCCAGGCCCAGGTCGTCAATCTCCTGTCCGACCTGCAACGTGACCTGGGGCTCGCCCTGTTGTTCATCGCCCACGATCTCGCGGTGGTGCGGCAGATCAGCCATCGCATCGCCGTGATGCACCGCGGACAGGTGGTCGAGACCGGCCCCGCCGACGAGGTCTGCACCCGCCCGGCACACCCCTACACCCGCATCCTGCTCGGGTCCGTACCCAGGACCGCGCCGTCCTCTCCCCCGTCCTCTTCCAAGGAGCTCCGCCCGTGACCACCCCCGACACCCCCGACACCCCCGCCACTCCCTCCACCCCGGCCACTTCGGACACGCCGAACCGCCGCGATCCCTACGCCGGCTTCGCCGGACGGGTCGGCCGCACCTTCGCCGAGTCCGAGCCCTCCTGGCAGCCGCCGCGCCGGCCCGGAGGCCGCGCCCCGAACGTCGTCGTGGTCCTCGTCGACGACATGGGATACAGCGACATCGGGCCGTTCGGCTCGGAGGTCCCCACCCCCGTGCTCGACGGACTGGCCGCGGACGGCGTGCGCCTGGCCAACTACCACACCATGCCGCTGTGCTCCCCCGCCCGTGCCGCCCTGCTCACGGGTCTCAACCCGCACCGCGTCGGGTACTCGACCGTCGCCAACTTCGACCCCGGTTTCCCCGGGTACGGCATGGAAGTCGGGGAGGACATCCCCACCCTCGCCGAGGTCCTGCACGACGCGGGCTACGCCACCTACGCCGTCGGCAAGTGGCACCTGACCCGCGACTCGGCGTCCAACGCCGCCGACGACCGGCGCAACTGGCCGCTGCAGAAGGGCTTCGACCGCTACTACGGCGTACTGGAAGGCCTGACCAGCCTCTTCCACCCGCACCAACTGGTCCGCGACAACAGCCCGCTGGACATCGACGAACTGCCCGACGGCTACTACTACACCGACGACATCACCGACCAGGCCATCTCCATGGTCAAGTCACTCCGCGCCCACGACCCCGACAAGCCGTTCTTCCTGTACGTCGCCCACAACGCGGTCCACGGCCCCCTCCAGGCCAAGGCCGTCGACGTCGAACGCCATCGCGGACGCTACGACGGGGGCTGGGACGCCCTGCGCCACACCCGCTTCGCCCGGCAGATCGCCGACGGCCTGTTCCCCGAGGGGACCACCCTGCCGGAACGCAACTCCGAGGCGGGCTTCGACGTAGGTCCCTGGGACGGTCTGACGCCCGAACAGCAGCGCCGCTACGCCCGCTACATGGAGGTCTACGCGGCCATGGTCGACAACATCGACCAGAACCTCGGCCGGCTCACCGACACCCTGCGCGCACTCGGCGAACTCGACAACACCATCATCGTCTTCACCTCCGACAACGGCGGCACCGGCGAGGGCGGCGCCGAGGGAACGCGGAGCTACTTCAGCCGCTTCGTCCATCAGCCCGTCCCGGAAGACTGGAACGAGGACGTGGACCGGGACACCGACCTCATCGGCGGTCCGCAGAGCCTGGTGCACTACCCGCGCGGCTGGGGCATGGCCTCCAACACGCCGTTCCGGCTCTACAAGGGCCAGACCTATGCGGGCGGCGTGCGCGTGCCGTTCGTCATCTCCTGGCCCGAGGGACTTCGGCGGGCCGCGGGCGACTCCGGGGTCCGGCAGCAGTACCAGTACGTCACCGACATCACCCCCACACTGCTGGAACTCGCCGGCGTGCGCCGCCCGGAGCTGTGGCGCTCGCGGGCCGCCCAGGAGCTCGACGGCGTCAGCTTCGCCCCCGTCCTGCGCGACGGGCGGACGCCCGGCGCCCACACCGAGCAGTACTGCGAGATGTCCGGCAACCGCAGCTACTACCGCGACGGCTGGAAGCTGGTCACGCTGCACCGCCCGGGCGCACCGTACGACGACGGCGAGTGGGCGCTGTACGACCTGCGCACCGATCCCACCGAAACCACCGACGTGGCGGGGGCGCACCCGGAGGTGGTGAAGGAGCTGGCCGCGGCGTGGGAAGCGGCGGCCTGGCGCAACGGCGTCTTCCCCCTGGCCGACGGCAGTGGCGCACTGGCCCGGCGCAACCCCGCCGAGGAACGGTTCCACCGCCCCCTGACCCTCCTGGCGGGCACTCCCGAGCTGGAGCGCTACCGCTCCTCCCGGCTCATCTCGTTCCGCTCCTTCGACGTCACCGTCGAACTCGACGAGCATGCCGCCTCTGACCAGGGCGTACTGGTGTCGCACGGCGACCAGGGCGGCGGCTACAGCCTGTACGTGGAGGGCGGGCGGCTGCGTTTCGCGTACAACGAGTACGGCCGGCTGCACGAGACCGACGCCGGCCCGCTGCCCGCGGGCCGGCGGACGGTCACGCTGTCGGCCGCCGCGGTGGAGGGCCTGCGCTGGGAGTTCCGCGTCCTGGTCGACGGCGTGGAGACCGGCCGTTCGCACAGCGTCCACCAGCTGATCGGTATGGCGCCCCTCCAGGGGATCAGCGTGGGGGTGGACCGCAAGTCCCCGGTCTCCTGGCCGGTGTACGAGCGCCACCGCAGCTTCCGCTACACCGGCCGCCTGCGCTCGGTGACGTACACCCCTGGTGAACGGGCACCCTACGAACCGGCGCTCGTGGCGCGCGCCCTTCGAGAGGCGGCCGCCGCCTTCGAATGACGGGCGGACGCGCGCCGGCCCGGCAGCACACCGCCCGCGGGGATGTGCCGAACCTGCGGGTGCCCCGGGGAGGGTCAGCGCTTGAGCGTGAAGGTGAAGTCCCCGGAGAGCTTGCCGCTCAGCCGGACCGCTGAGACGAGCTTCCCGTCCGTGATCAGTCTCTCGACTTCGGCCCGTGAAAGACCGCACCCCTCGGAGATCAATCGGACCGGCCTGACCGGGATCCGCGCTGCGAAGCGCACCGAGACGTCGATCACCTCGCGGTCCAGGTGATCCGAACCGCCGGTGTCGAGGCGCCAGGCGCCGTCCCAGTCGAGGGCGATGTGGTTGCGGCGCCGCACGACCGGGTCCTGGAGCAACTCGGCGGCCAGACCGGGGTCGTTGGCATGCAGTCGGTCCAGCAGCTCGGGTCGTACGGAGCGCACGTGCGCCCGCTCCAGGACCGTGAGTTTCGCCGTGTCGCCGCACGCGGTGCAGAGGACGAGGAGCCAGGCGTCGAGGAGCTTGTGGTTGGCGTTGACGCGGAACTTGCCGTTCGGCCGGAAGCGCCGGGACGCGCACGTGTGGCATCGGCGGAGGACGAGCGGCAGGCAGGTGGGAGCGACCACCCAGGTATTGAGCACAGAAGTACACCGGTTCCAGTGAGAAGACCGCAGCAGAAAGGAGCGCGGCGCACAGGTGCGACGCGCGACGAATCAGCAATCGGGGGGTCTCACACGGTGTACAACGGAACGTCCTTGCCTAGACGACTGGTCCGGCAGCACGGTAACGACGCGCACGGGGTCGGCACCACCGGTTTTGTGGCGCCCTATGCCGACGGTGCCGCCTGGGGCGAGCGCCTCGGGCGCGGCACGGGGGGCTCGGTCTCGTGCCGGAGATCATCGCGCTCCGCCGCCGGTCTGGAGGGTGAACCAGGTGGTCTTGCCTCCGCCGGTGGGGCGCACGCCCCAGCTGTCGGCGAGGGCGTCGACCAGCAGGAGGCCGCGCCCGGATTCCTCGTCGGGGGCGGCGAGTCGGGGCTGAGGCAGGTGGGGGCTGTGGTCGCTGATCTCGACGGTGAGTTCGGCCGCCGTGCGGCGCAGGTGGAGGCCGAGTGGGCCCTGGGCGTGCTGGATGGCGTTGGTGAGGACTTCGGAGACCAGCAGTCGGGCGTCGTCGGCCAGGTGGGCGCAGTCCCAGGCGGTGAGGGTCTTGGTGAGGAAGGAGCGTCCGTCGCCCACGGAGGAGGCCCGGGTGGGCAGTTGCATGGTGGCGCTGGCCAGCGGGGCGGCGGGCAGCCGGGCCAGGAGCAGGGTGACGTCGTCGTTGTGTCCCTCCACATCGGGCAGCAGCGCGGCCAGGACGTCGTCGGCGATGGTTTCCAGGCCGTTGGCGGTGGCGAAGGCGCTGTCCAGGGTGCGGACGAGTTCGGCGAGCCGGTAGCCGATGTCGCTGCCGGGGGTCTCGATCAGGCCGTCGGTGTAGAGGACGAGGGCGGCGCCCGGCGGGACGGCGGTACGGGCCTGCTCGTGCGGGACGCCGCCGACACCGAGCGGGGCGCTGACCGGGGCCTGCAGCTCCCGCACCCCGCCTGCCGGGTCGATGAGCAGTGCGGGCAGGTGGCCGGCCGAGCAGACGGTGACCTCGGCGGTGTCCGGGGCCAGGACCAGGTAGCAGCAGGTGACCAGCTGGTCGGGCAGGTTGAGGTCGGCGACGATCGCGTCGAGGTCCTGCATCAGCTGGCGGGGCTCCATGCCGGTCTTGGCCAGTGCGTGGGCGGCGGCCCGCAACTGGCCCATGACGGCGGCGGCGTCCAGCCCGCGCCCCATGACGTCACCGATGAGGATCCCGACCCTGCCCGCCCCCAGCGGGATGAGGTCGAACCAGTCACCGCCCACGCCGGCGCCCTGGGTGGCGGGCAGGTATCTGCTGGCGGTGGACAGGCCCGGAATGGCGGGCGGGGTGCCCATCAGGCTGCGCTGCAGGGTCAGAGCGATGTGGCGCTGCTGCTCGTACAGGGCCTGAAGTTCGGCTTCGGCCCGCTTGCGGTCGCTGATGTCCCGTACGATCGCGCACGCGCCCTCGACCGTGCCGTCCTCGGCCCGTGTGGGCCACAGGGTCACGTCCACGTCCACCAGCCCACCGCCCCGGGTGACGCGGAGGGTCTCGAAGTGCTCGATCTTCTCCCCTCGGGCCAGCCGCTCCAGCAGCACGGCGACCTCATGGGTGCGGTCGGGCAGCGCCAGCATCGCCACGTGGCGGCCGATCGCCTCCTCGGCGGTGTAGCCGTACAGCCGCTGGGCGGCCGCGTTCCAGTAGGTGATGTGCCCGTCGAGGGTCTTGGCGAGGATGGCGTCCTGGGAGGACTCGACGAGAGAGGCGAGCTGGTTGATGTGCTGTTCGGCGGCTTTGCGGTCGCTGACGTCGCGGACAGCGGCGGAGACCAGGAGCCCGTCGGTGGTCTCCAGCGGGCTCAGGCTGATCTCGACGGGGAACTCCGTGCCGTCCTTGCGCAGCCCGTGCAGCTCGAGCCCCGCCCCCATCGGCCGCACCTGCCGGCTCGCCGCGTAAGCACCCCGGTGGGCAGCGTGCTGGGGCCGGAACCGGCCAGGGATCAGCAACTCCACCGGCTGACCCAGCAACTCCTCGCGCCGGTAGCCGAACAGCGTCTCGGTCTGCGCGTTCACCAGCCTGATGACACCACCGTCGTCCACGATGACCATCGCGTCCGGCGCCGCCTCCAACAGCCCCCGGAACCGCTCCTCGGCGGCCTTGCGGTCGCTGACGTCGCGGACAGCGGCGGAGACCAGGAGCCCGTCGGTGGTCTCCAGCGGGCTCAGGCTGATCTCGACGGGGAACTCCGTGCCGTCCTTGCGCAGCCCGTGCAGCTCGAGCCCCGCCCCCATCGGCCGCACCTGCCGGCTCGCCGCGTAAGCACCCCGGTGGGCAGCGTGCTGGGGCCGGAACCGGCCAGGGATCAGCAACTCCACCGGCTGACCCAGCAACTCCTCGCGCCGGTAGCCGAACAGCGTCTCGGTCTGCGCGTTCACCAGCCTGATGACACCACCGTCGTCCACGATGACCATCGCGTCCGGCGCCGCCTCCAACAGCCCCCGGAACCGCTCCTCACCCGCCCCCGTCCGGTCATCCGGGGAGGCAGCGGCGCAGCGGCGGGCCGCGGGCCCCGCCGCTGTGGACTCGCTCGTCGACGCTGTACTGGCCTCGTCGTTCATATCGGCCCCAACCGGCTGGCATATCAACGGTGAATAGGCCCATCACATCGCATCGGCGTCCCGGCACCGCCCGGATGCCATCTACTGGCCGCTCAGTGGCCGAATCTGTCCGCTGTGCTTCGACAAACCATCGTTCCTCGAAGCCGTCCCGCAGGGCGGCTCGGACCCTTCACGACGCCGACGGCTGTTGAGAGGCGGCCGGTGGTGCGAAGAGCGCCTGGACGGTTTCGGTGGCCAGGTCTCGCATCCAGGTGTGGGCGCGGTCGTTGTCGTAGCGCTGGTGCCACAGCAGGTACAGGGGGACGTCGGGCAGCGGGAGTGGCGACGGCAGCGTGGCCAGGCCGAGTCGTTCCCGGGCCGTGCGGGTGACCGCGTCGGGGAGGGTCACGACCAGGTCGGTGTCGAGGGCGAGTTGCAGGGCGAAGGCTGCGGTGGGTCCGGCGGCGACGACGCGTCGTTCGAGGCCGCGTGTGGCCAGGGCGTCGTCGATCGGGTCGCGCAGGTTTCCGCGCCGCGAGACGGTGAGGTGTTCGGCGGCTGCGTAGCGCTTGAGGCTCAACGGGCCTTCGGTGAGCGGGTGGCCCGGGCGGACGGCGACGACCAGCCGGTCCCTGCCGACCAGGCGGTGGCGGATGTCGGGGAGCGTCGGAGCGCCGGAGCTCGATTCCAGGTCGACCTCACCCCGGCGCAGCTCCGCGTCGTCGGTCCCGGGTTCGGCGGAGAGGCGCAGCCGGACGCCGGGGGCCTGACGGCGGGCCGCAGTGGTCAGGGCGGTGCCGCAGGCTGCGGTCAGTGCGTCGTGCCAGCGCACGGTGAAGACCCGGTCCAGAGCCGCCAGGTCGAGTTCCTGCTGCGCGGAGAGGAGCTGATGGGCCTGCTGCACGAGGGCGTGGACCTGGGCGCGCATCGCCAGCGCGCGGGTGGTGGGGACCATGCTGCGGCCGGTGCGGACCAGGATCTGGTCGCCGGTGGCCTTGCGGATGCGGCCCAGGGAGCGGCTCATCGCCGGTGCGGTGACGTGGAGGCGTGCTGCCGCGCCGGCGACACTGCCCTCTTCCAGCAGGGCGTCCAGGGCGGTGAGCAGGTTCAGGTCCAGTTGCATGGGAGTAACTCTACAAGTGACAAGCATGCACTTGTTGTTAATAGTCAGGCGGCCTACCTTCGGAGTGCGGGGGCGATGTGACAGCCCCGCTCCGATCCGCCCGGACCGATCCCGAGGAGCCCACCATGAGCACAGCCATGCCCTTCAACGCCGGTACGACCCTGCTGTCCGACGTGACGGCCGCGGTGACGGCCGCCGGCGCCACGCTGCGCGACCGCTACACCTCCCACGCCCGGGGCGTGAGTCTGGACGAGGTCGTCGGCGAGATCCACGCCAACGACGACGCGGTGCTGGACGTGCTGCGGGAACCGCTGCTGCGGGCCCGGCACGGCTCGCAGTGGGCGGAGGACGAGCTGGCCGGTGGCGCGCTCCCGCCCGGGGAGTGGTGGGTCGTCGACCCCGCCGAGGGGAACATCAACCACGTACACGGCATGGAGGACTGGGCCGTCACCGCCACTCTGGTCCGCGACAACCAGCCGGTACTCACCGTGGTCCACCTGCCCCTGACCGGCGACACCTACACCGCCGTCGCCGGCGGCGGCGCCCGTCTCAACGGCCGGCCCCTGAAGGTGTCCGCCAAGACCGACCTGGGCGCCGCGCTCACCGGCACCGGCCAGGCCAAGCCCGGGGAGGACGAGCGCACCTTCCGGCGGATCGGTGACTCGGTCACCGCCATGCTCGTCAACGGCCTGGTCGTGCGCGTGTCCGTGCCCGCCACGATGCAGCTCATCCACGTCGCCGCCGGACGCATGGACGCGTTCTGGCAGTTCTCCGACGTCCGCTCCGGCCTGGTCGCCGGTGCCCTGCTGGTCTCCGAGGCCGGAGGCACCGTCACCGACCTGAGGGGCGAGCCCTGGAACACTGCCAGCCGCGATTTCCTGGCCGCGGCCCCCGGCATCCACGGCGCCGCCCTGAAGGTCCTCTCGCCGATCGCCTGACCGGACATCCCCGCTCTCACCCCACCCCGATCACCGCAAGGAGCATCACCGCATGACAAGCATCGGCATCCTCGGCGCCGGCCGCGTCGCCACCCGCCTCGCCGGCAAGCTCTCCGAGGCCGGACACCACGTCACCCTCGGCCGGCGGAACCCGACGGAAGACACCGCAGCTGCTGCCGGCGGCACGGACCCCCGCGTCTCCTTCTCGGACCAGCGCACCGCCGCCCGAACCGCCGAGATCGTGATCAACGCGACCCCGGGAGACAGCACCCTCGACCGCCTGGCCGCCCTGCGAACCGAACTCGCCGGCAAGATCCTCGTCGACGTCTCCAACGCCACCCGCGACGCAGCTGACGGCCTGCCCGTCGACCTGTGCTATCCCGGCAGCAGCCTCGCCGAGAAGCTCCAGGCCGCCCTCCCCGACACCCGTGTGGTCAAGACCCTCAACACCATGCTGTTCACGGTCATGACCGCTCCCGAAACCCTGGCCACCCCACCGACCGCCTACCTCTCGGGCAACGACGAACACGCGAAGAAGACCGTCACCGGCCTGCTGCGCGACCTGGGCTGGCAGCCCGGATGGATCGAGGACCTCGGCGACATCACCACCGCCCGCGCCACCGAAGCCATGATCCTGGTCGTACCCCACATCCTGCGCCGACGCGGCTTCGAGCCCTTCGCCGTCTCCCTCGCCCGCTGACCTGAGCGCTCCGGGCGGCTGGGCCCGCGGTCGCGGGGCGGCGCGTGCGGGGTCGCCTCGCGGGCATGAGCGTGGAGAGGGGTGGTCCGCGGACCGCGCCGGACCACCACCGTACGCACGACCGGACGGATGGAGGCGAACGGCATGGCGAAGGACGGTCTGAGCAAGGGCGACGACGTCTCGTGGAGCAGCCACGGCCAGAAGGTGACGGGGAAGGTCCAGAAGAAGATCACGCACCGGACCCGGGCGGCCGGCCGCACCGTCGACGCCTCGAAGGAGGAACCGCAGTACGAGGTGGAGAGCGACAAGTCCGGCCGGACCGCGGTGCACAAGCCGCAGGCACTGCACAAGAAGGGCAAGGCCTCCTGATGGCAGGCGACCGGCGGCACGGCGGCGAGGACGGCGGCCAGGAAGCATTCGCGGCCGCGGTCAACATGACTGCCGGCGAGCTGGAGAGCTGGCTGGACACCGAGGAGTCGAAGAGCGTCGGACAAAGCGACGGCGGCGAAAGCGTGGGACACGCCTCCGGCCGCCGTATCGTCAGACTCCTGCGGAAGAAGAAGGCGGACCTCACCGACGACGATCTCGGCCACATGCGCAAGGTCGTCGGCTACGTCCACCGTCACATCGAGCAGCGCCCCGGCGGCGACGTCACCGAGACCCGGTGGCGCTACTCACTGATGAACTGGGGCCATGATCCGCTCAAGTAGCGGTTCGGGTACGCCGGCCCCGCCTGAGCGGCAGGGGGTCGCCGACCGGGGCCGGACCGCGGCTCAGGCCAGCAGATTGACGGCGTGCTGGAAGAGGCCGGGGAAACGTGCCGCCGCCGGGGTGATCAGAGGAGCCAGCCGGGGTCGGTTGCGCGCCCACAACAGGGACCGCGTCAGCATCCGGTAGTCGCGGGACAGTCGGCACCACGCCCGTTCATAATCCTGCGGGCGCCCCGCGCTCAGGCAGCGGACCAGTTCCGCCGCCCCCAGCAGGGCCAGGCTGAGTCCCTCACCCGTCAGAGCGTCGACGTATCCCGCGGCGTCACCCACGAACAGCACCCGGCCGGCCACCCGGCAGCGCGCCTGCTGGCGCAGCGGCCCCGCGCCCCGGACGGGTGTCCGGCGGGCCGTCGAGAGCCGGGACTCCAGCACCGGGAAGCGTGACAGCTGGACGTCGTAGGGCAGTTGCTCGGACGTCAGGATGGCGATCCCGACCTGCTGCGGGCCCAGCGGCGTGACGTACGCCTCGCAGCCGGCCGACCAGTGCACCTCCACCAGGTCGCTCCACGGCTCGACCGAGTAGTGGCGGCGCAATCCGTACCGGGGCGGCTGACGCCTGGGGTCCGGCCGTACGGCCAGGCCGAGCGCCCGGCGGGTCGGCGAATGCAGTCCGTCCGCTGCGACGAGGTATCGGGCTGCCATCCCGTCCGCCGTGACGTGGGCTTCGTGCCGGCTGACCAGGCGGACCCGGTGCGGGAGGATCCGGACACCGAGCCGGGCGGCCCGCGCGGCGAGTGCCTCGTGCAGCAGGAGGCGGCGCGCACCGAGGCCGTGCCCCGCCTTGAACCGGGCTTCGGCGCTCTGGCCGCCGGCCGCGTCCACGTAGCGGATACCGTGCAGGGGCCGGCCGGGCACTTCGATGCCGAGCGCTTCCAGAGCACGTACCGCGCCCGGCATCAGGCCCTCGCCGCATGCTTTGTCGATCGGCGTGGGACGTGGTTCGGCGACCACCACGTCGAAGCCGGCGAGCGCCCCGTGGATGGCGGTGGCCAGACCCGCCGGACCGCCTCCGACGACGAACAGGTCGATCACGGTGTCGCGCCGGTGACGGGGAGGGCCCGCAGGGGCGCCAGCGCCGCGTCCTCGCAGCGGATGCGAACGGTCAGCAGCGCCGCGTTCAGCAGCGTGAAGCCCACGGCGGTCACCCATGCGGTGTGCACCAGGGGAAGGGCCAGACCCTCGACCGCGACGGCCAGGTAGTTGGGGTGGCGGAGGTGGCGGTAGGGGCCGGAGACGACCGGGGGAAGGCTCGGCACGACCAGCACGCGGGTGTGCCAGCGGGGGCCGAGGGTGCTGACGCACCACCAGCGCAGCCCCTGCGCGGCCAGGGCCAGGGCCAGCGCGGGCCAGCCGAGCAGGGGCAGGAAGGGCCGGTCGGCCGCCCAGGGCTCCACGAGGCAGCCGAGCAGCAGTGCCGTGTGCAGGGCGACCATCGCAGGGTAGTGCCGGGCCCCGTGTTCGCGGCCTCCGCGGGCCTCGCTCCAGCGGCCGTTGCGCCGTGCCACGACGAGTTCGGCGCACCGTTCACCCACGACCAGCAGGACCAGCACGACGTACGGAGTCATGGCGCGCTCACCAGGCCAGCAGTACGAGTTCGGAGGCGAAGCCGGGCCCGAAGGCGATCATCAGGCCGGCCGCGCCCGGTGGTGGCGGCGGCGCGGCGCACGTGTCGCGCAGGATCTGGAGCACCGAGGCGGAGGACAGGTTGCCGGTGGCGGCCAAGGCGCGGCGGGAGGGAGCCAGGGCAGCGTCGGGCAGCCCGAGTTCCTCGGCGAGGGCGTCGAGGATGCGCGGGCCGCCGGGATGGCAGATCCATGCCGCGACGTCACGCGGTTTGAGGTCATGAGCCGCGAGGAAGGACTCGACCTCCTCCGCCACGTGCAGCCTGACGAGCTCGGGGACCTCTCGGCCGAGCACCATGCGAAAGCCCCAGTCGCCCACGTCCCAGCCGAGCAGGTGCCCCGTCCCCGGGTACAGGCGGCTGCGCGTGGCCACGACCCGCGGTCCGCGGGGGCGCGCTCCTTGTCCCGTTGCGGACTCCTCACCGCTGACCGCCACCAGCGCGGCGGCCCCGTCCCCGAAGAGGCTTCCGGCCACCAGGTTCGCCGGCGAGGTGTCGGTGGGCTGCAACGTGAGTGAGCAGAGTTCGGTGGACAGCAGGAGCGCGGTGCGGCCCGGCGGGCCGGTGAGGAAGTCGTGAACACGGGCCAGCCCGGCGGCTCCCGCGGCGCAGCCGAGCCCGAAGAGCGGGAGCCGCTTGACATCGGGGCGCAGACCGGCCTGCGCGGCCAGGCGCGCGTCCACCGACGGCGCCGCGATGCCGGTCACGGTCGTCGAGACGATCAGGTCGATGTCCTCGGCGCGCACCCCGGCGTCGTCGAGCGCCCGCTCGACGGCTTCCGCCCCCAGGGCGACGGCGAGTTCGACGAACAGGCCGTTGGTGTGACCGAAGCTGCCGAGCTCCCGGTACTCCTCCAGGGGCAGGGCGAGGTGACGCGCATCCACCTGGGCCGCGGCGTGCAGCCGGCGCAGGAGCGCGCCGTCGGCACCGGACGGCAGGCAGGAGGCGAGCACATCGGTGATTTCCTGCTGCGTATGGCGATGGGGCGGGTACACCGTGCTCACCCCGAGGACGCGTGTCATTGCTCCAACATAGGGACAGCGGGCCACGGCACGCCGTAACGCGGCCACCAGCGGGCGCGCCGTACTCATAGGGTGGGCAGGTGCCCGTCACCACCGGCGAAGGACCCGCGGCGAAGCCCGCACGCACCGCGCCCACGGGTTCGGTGGAGTACCGGGCAAACCGGGAGCCCGTTCCCGCCGCGCTCCCAGGCCTCCCAGGCCTCCTGGGCCTCATGCGCCTCCTGAAGGCCAGTCACCCCGTCCCGGCTGCCGCCGTCACACTCCTCGCGGCGCTGCTGGCCACGGCGGTCGGGCTCAACACCGCCGCGGCCACCACAGCGGTGGCAGCGGTCGCCGCCGGCCAGCTGTCGATCGGCTGGTGCAACGACCGGCTGGACATGCGGCGCGACCAGGCCGCCGGCCGACGGGACAAGCCTTTGGCCACAGGGGAAGTACGGCCGGGAGTCGTGACCGGCGCCGCGTTTGCCGCCCTGGTCGCCTGCGTCCCGCTGTCGCTGGCCTGCGGGGTCGCGGCCGGCCTGGTTCACCTGGGCTGCGTCGCCGCCGCCTGGTCCTACAACCTCCGGCTCAAGCGCACGGTCGCCTCCTGGCTGCCGTACGCCGTCGCCTTCGGTCTGCTGCCCGCGTTCGGGACCTTGGCCGCCCGGCCCGGTGGCTGGCCTCCGCCGTGGCTGACCGCCGCGGCAGCCGTGCTGGGTGCCGCCGCGCACTTCGCGAATGCCCTGCCCGACCTCGACGAGGACGTCGCGAGCGGGGTTCTGGGGCTCCCGCAGCGGCTGGGGCGACGCCTGTCCATCGCAGTGGCCTCCGCGCTCGCCTTCGCCTCGTGCGTGCTGGTGACCGTGGGCCCGACCGGCTCTGTCCACCCTGCGGGCGCCCTGCTCCTGGGGGTGACCCTGGCCCTGAGCGGATCGGCCGTGGTCGCGCCACCCGCCCTCGCGGGTGGAAGGGTGCCGTTCCTGGTCGTCCTGGCCCTGGCCACGGCCGACGCCACGCTCCTCGTCCTGACCGGCCCTGCTCTGCCGGGCGGATAGGACGGCGCGCGTGGCCGCCTGCCGCGGGTCGACGGTACTGCTCCTGATCGCGGGTATACGCACTCCGAAAGGAGGCGGCACCATGCTGGTCAACCACTTCTACGTCCCCGGCCTGCTGACCGTGACACTTGACCATCCGGTGGACATGGCGGACCGCGCGCACCTGACGAACTCCCTGTACGACATGATCCACGCCTTCCGGCCGGAGGAGGTCGTCATCGTCCTGCATCCGGGAGCGGCGACGGTGGCCGCGCTGTCCGCCCTGCTGCGCACTGCCCGTACCTGCTCCGGCCTCGGCATCGCCTTGACCGCGGTCAGCGCCGAGCCAGGAGTCCGCTCGCTTCTGCGGGCCAACGCGACCGGTCTCCGCGTGGCGGAGGCGGCACCCGCGCCGGCCGGTTCACGGGCGGACGGCCATAGGGCGGGCGTCTGACGCCGGAGAGGGCGGCCGAAGGCGAAGACGGGGGTGGGCGAGTTCCTCGACGTGGCCCGCTCACCCAGGTGGGTTACACCGGCGAGGGCCCACTCGCCATGCGCCACCCATCCGCCCTCCGGCGCAATCCGGCCGGCCCGCTCTCTCGCGGAGGCAGCGGCCGGGGGGGAAGGCGCGCCGTGCCGCACCTTGAGGGGCGCCCGATCGATCAGAGAACCAACACGGACGGTTACTCAGATAGTGCGCCTCGTCGCTTTGCGTGGCAGGTTGGGATTCCCCCCAGCTTCCATAGGAGCCACCGTTATGGCCAGCAAGCAGAACAAGCGCCAGGAACCCAGCAAGAGCCGGCAAGAGCAAGAACGCCTGCGGGCCGGTCAGGACCCCGCGCACCCCGGCACCGAGCAGGAAGCCGCCCGCGGCAAGACCCCCGAAGAGCTCAGGCCGAGCAGCCAGGACCAGGGCAAGCGCGACCGCGGCGAGGGCGAGGCGCGCGGCAGAAAGCGCTGAGACCGGCTGAACGTCCATGCCCAGGACCCCGCCCGGACCGTGTGTCACCTGGCGGGGTCCTGTCATCCCGCCCAACCGCAGGTGGGGGATGACAGCACCCCGCGGAGGCCTCCGGTGGCAGCCCGGCCCGCTCAGGCCCAGGGGGTGGGATGGGCCATGGCCCGAACCGGAGGTCAGCCGTCGGTGCCCTGCCGGGTCAGGGCCAGGGCGGTCGTCGCGGCCAGGGCCGCTCCCCCGGCCAGGACACCGCAGCGGGAGCGCCAGGAGAGGACCGACCACCGGGATCCGGCAGACAGCAGTGAGCCCAGGCTCGCCCACGAGCCGACCGAGAGGACGGACGAGGCCGAACCGACCGACCCGATGGACAAGAACGAGCCGACCGACCCGACCGACAACACAGAGCCGACGGACCCGATCGACAGGAACGAGTTGCGGGAGCACAAGGACCATCGGGAGCCGTCCGTCATCGTCATGGCCCGATCGTAGGCACACGGTCCCGGCCCCGCACGGACATTCGCCCCCACCTCCGCCGGCCCCCGGCGAGCGTCGCGCCTGTCGTACCTGGTCCCGCGTCACACGGACAGCTGTCGTACGGCCGTCACGACGGCGGCCGCGCCGTCCTCCACCGCCATGTGCCGCGCGGCGGCTCCGGCGGCCTCGGCGTACGACGGATCCGACGTCACGCGGACGAGGGCGTCGGCGAGCCGTTCGGCGGTCAGGCCGCGCAAGGGGATCGGGGTGTGGCCCGCGCCGATCGCCGCGAGCCTCATGGCCCAGAAGGGCTGGTCGGCGGCGACCGGCACCGTGACGGACGCAATCCCGGCCCGCAGAGCGGCCGCCGCCGTGCCGGCACCGGCGTGGTGGACGACGGCGGCGAGCCTCGGGAACAGCACGGCGTGCGGGACGACGCCGATGGTCAGGACGTCGTCGCCCTCGGCGGCAAGCCCGGCGCTGCCCGACTGCAGTACGCCGCGCAGCCCGGCCCGGCGCAGGGCCCGTACGGCGATCTCGCTCAGCCGCTCTCCCTCTCCGGCGGCCATGCTGCCCCACCCGATCAGTACCGGGGGCGGTCCTGCTGCGAGGAAGTCCTCCAGTTCGTCGGGCAGTCGGTGGTCCGCATCGGCGTGGGGCCACCAGTTGCCGGTCACCCTGAGGTGGGGCGGCCAGTCGTGGGGGCGTGGCAGCAGCGCCGTGCTGAAGCCGTGCAGTACGGGCCAACGGTCCGCGTGCCGGCGGCGGCGCATGCGCGCGGCGGACAGCGGGGGCACTTCCAGGCGTTCACGCAGGCGGGCCACGGCCTGGGTGAAGACGCGGTCGGTCATGCGCAGGGCGAACCGTCCGGCGGCCCGGTTGCCGAGCCGGCCCAGTGAGCGGGTTCCCGCCACGGTGGGCGCGAAGTCGCCGGTCGGGTGGGTGGGCTGCAGGTACACGCCGAGGCCGGGTATGCCCTTGGCTTCCGTGACGTGCCAGCCGAGCGGGGCCGTGGTGGCCGAGAGCAGCAACAGGTCCGTACGGTCGGTGACCGCATCGGCGAAGCCTTCGCCCAGCTGTGTGATGAACGCGGCCGCGACTCCCAGCAGTTCGCGCTTGTCCTGGACGTCGCCGTGTGCCCGCGGGTCCGCGGGCAGCGGGCGGAACTCCAGGCCGGCCTCTGCCGCCAGGGGCGCGAACGATCCGGTGGCGGCGAGAGCTACCTCGTGCCCGGCCTCGCGCAGTGCGGCGCCCAGCCCGGTGTAGGGGGCGACATCACCGCGTGAGCCGGCCGTGGCGATCAGGATTCTCATGTGTCCTCGTTGGTGGTTCTTCCAGGGAAAGGGAATACGAACGGGATGCGTTGGCGTGGACCGCCTGGGCCAGGTAGGCCGCCAGGCCCGGCCGCTGCTGCGGGGCCGGGACGGCGAGGGCGAAGGCACGCGGGTCCGCGGTGAAGTCATCGGCGATACGGCGGTGCACGTCGGGTGAGCAGGGTGTGAACCAGCGGGCCACATGGAGACGATGCGCCTCGGCGATGTCCATGGCCCGTTCGCCGTCGGCCGGTTCCCCGTCGTCGAATACGCGGAGCAGTTCCGTCCGCCACGCCGAGGCCTCCCCCATCAGCTGCTCCCAGTCCTCCTTGGTGTGGGCGGCCGCACGCGCCATCGCTTCCCCGTGTGCTGCGGAGTCCTGCCACTTCAGCTGCGCGTCGGTGGCGTAGCTGAGGTCGAAGGTGATCTCCCCGAAGACCTCGAACCGCTCCTGCGGCGTCAGTGGTACACCGGTCTGCTGGACTTCGATCGCCCGCTCGGTCACCACCATGAGGCGCTGCAACCGGGCGATCTCCTCCGCCAGCTCCCGCTGTCGCGACCGCAGGTGCTCCAGGGCGTTGCCCTGGGCCTCGGAAAGGATCTCGGCTATCTCGTCGAGGGTGAAGCCGAGCTCGCGGTAGAAGAGGATCTGCTGGAGCCGCGCGAGGTCGGATTCGCCGTAGCGGCGGTAGCCGGCCCGGCTGCGGCCGCCGGGTGACAGCAGTCCCGTCCGGTCGTAGTGATGCAGCGTGCGTACGGTCACCCCGGCCAATGCCGCGACCTGACCCACGGTGTAGCCCATGGACCTGCCCTTTCGTTCGGCAACAGCCTCAAGCCTGACGTAGGGGGAGGGTCAACCCGGGGGCGGGGCGCCCGCCGCCCGGACGACTTCGACGGGTGTGTGAGACTCGCCTTCGATGATCATTCGGGGGGAGTTTCCACGTTGAACGCGTTCTTGAAGAGGGTGTGGATCGGACTGGCCGCGACGTTGATCGTGAGTCTGGCTGCCGCAGTCATGCCGGACCGGGTCCAGATCGACGACGAGGGGCGCGTCCACCTGGGCGCACCCTTGTCCACACCATCCGGATCCGCGTCGGCGCCCGCGCCGCAGCCCGAACCCACCTCGCCTCCCCTCACGCGGGCCGAGGTGGACGAAGTGATCCGTAAGGCGGTGCGAGCGGCGGGCCTCGACCCGGAGCAGGGCAGGTCGACGGCCCCGGCCGGATCCAACCTGAACAGGACGGGCTGGACGGCCGTCCGGGAGAAGGCGGCCGCGCAGGCCGAAATGAAGGCGATCTGTACGGACTTGGAGCACGAGGGCTGGGTGCTGAACCCGAACGGCGACAGCGCCGACGTCTCCCGCAGCTACAAACGCGGGGGCTGGTACCTGCTGGTGAGCACACGCGGGAAGACCCAGGCACCGTCCGACACCCTGAGCGACTCGCAGACCTACCTGACCTTGACCGGCCTCCAGCTCAACCTGGCCGACCTACCGCTTCCCGAGGTCACCGTCCGCATGCGCTGACCACTCACGGCAGGCGAGGGTTCCAGGAGCCGGCGGACGAGTACGCCGCGGTCCGCACGGGTCAGCCGAGGACCGTGGTCACTTCTCGGCGGGTCGCCTCCGACAGAAGCGGGGCCCAGCTCGTGAAGAGCTCGAGCAGGTGCGCGCCGTTGCGCTCACGGAAGGACGCATTCACCTTGGCCAGGTCCAGTTCGTTGGCCACCGTCAGCTCGGCGAAGTCGCGGCGCTGCTGCGGGGACGGAGTGAACTCCTCACCGGTGAAGCGGTCCCGGAAAGTCACCGACTCCTCGTCCGGGGAGGCGAGGCTGGGGTAGGAGGCCTTGCGGTCGCAGCTGGCGTAGAAGTACACGAGCTCTTCCGCCTCCGCACCGATCGCCTCGGCGAGGCGGGCGCGCTCGGAGAGTTCGAGGAGGCTCAGCGGCAGCCCGTCCGTACCGTAGAAGGCGTGGCACAGGGCCGCCGTCCGCAGAACAGGCCGTGCGCCCCACGCGGCGAGCAGCGCCTCGACGCGCAGCAGGTGGGCGAGCAGCGTACCGCCGGAGTGTTTGGTGGACTCGGCTCCCAGTTCCTTGAGCAGGGCGATCGCCGGGGAGTCGGTGTTCTTGTCGTCGCTGCGCATCATGTGCACATCATGACGAGGTATCCGCGTCGGCGTCCGCCGGGACCGGCATACGGACAATGGCCGGACCCCTGTCGCCCCGGACACGCCGGCGGGCCGGCCAGGCCCGGGGGCAGGCAGCGCGGTCGGGCGGGGAGGCCCTGAGCTGGGCGTCGCCGATGCCAGGAGGGACCCGTGGGCCGGCCCGGGCCGTCGGCGGGGTCGACGGCCGGCGACTCGTCGCCCTCGTCCCCGTCGTCGCAGTACGGGCACCACGCCCAGTGCCTCCGCAACCCCTGTGCAGGGCCTCAGGGCTCGCAGGGCTCCTGGCCGCCTCCGCCACTGGCGCGGTGACCAGCCCAGCTCAGTCCGTCGGTCATACATGGGGGCTGCACAACCCGGCGCGGCAAGCCGCGTTGGCGTATCAGCCGACCGAACCCTTCCTGTGCCCGCTGTGCACCGCTGCGGGCCTCGTATTCCCGCTCACGAGGGCGGTGTCACTGCCCGTCCACCGCACTCTGTGGGCGTGTCGCCCGCAATCGCTTGCCGCGTTCGGTGAGGGCACGGCCGGCCGGGGCTCACCCGAGTGCACACTCGGACTCAGCAGTGCGGAGTACGCAGTCCTTCAGGGCCGGCCCACCGCGTCAGGCCCGTCGGCGTGGGGGCTGCCGCCGCCCGGGCGAAGGCTCGGGCGCGGCGTCGGGTGAGGAGAACCCGCCCGGCACTGCGGCCCGCTGCACGGGCTGCGCCACGCCAGCTGATGCGGGCGCCGGAACGGGGGGCCTGCCCGTGGCCAGGATCGTGGTGTGCGGGATCTGCCTCGCGCAGGCCTGGCACACTTCCGCCAAGGTCCAGACCTGGCCGATGGCCTGATTGTGGACCAGGACCAACAACGTGGTCCCGGCACACTGGACGCGAGCCTCGTGGAGGGCGCACTCTGCGCTGCCGCAGGCGCAGGCGGTATGGGGCCGGATGGCGGCGAGGCGCGCGTGTGCCTTGGCGTGGTCCGCGGCGAAGCGCCGCAGACTCGCGGTGTCCTTCGAGCGGGCCGGCATCCGGCACGCTGTGCTGCTGCAGGTGACGGACACGGTGTGATCGGGATGACCGGTGAGCCGGACCGTCCAGGTCCGCCCCGGCACACGGGATCCGGGCAAGAGGGTCAAGTTGGTGTTCCCGTCGTCGTGGTGCTGGTACTGGGCGGCGCCTCTGCCCGACTGATGGAGTAGTCGAATGCGCGCGAGGGCCCATCGTGGGAGGCGGCGCGAAGTGAGCAGGAATGGGGCCCGCGCGGATGTGCTGGTCCGGCGGGGCTGCCTGAGGCCTTTGTCGCATGTCCGGACGGTTACGTCAATGGCGGCCGGCTGACGTTGCACGAACCGTGACCCCGCCGAACGGGTTCCGCACCCACGCGGAGCCCCCGCACAAGGCCGTGCCGAGGGCACCGAATCTGCCGTATTGGACCAGCGCCCTGGCGATGTTGGTTGCTGTGCAGCAGGCCCGGTTGGCCCGCCCGGGGGAACCTCGCTGTCCCCCCGCCGCTTCTCGCTCCTTCACCTTCAGTGCCGGTGCCGCCCGGATTGCCGAGGTCACGGGGACGGTTCCGCCCGCCACTTCGACGGGGAGGGGGCGCGGCGGGGATGGTGACCGCCGCAGCCGACGCTCGCCAAGTCCGCGCGGCTTGAGCCCCTCAGGTCCGTAGAGGGGCCGTAGGCGAGGGCCGAGGCGGCGCATCGCCGACCTGCTCCTTCGCCCGTACGGGCGGGTGTCAGTGGCCGTTGGCTGCCTTGACCACCGCGACCGCTGTCCCGATCGCCGCGTCGATCGCGCCGGCGAGCAGGGCGAACGCCGTCCCTCCGCCCATCCGGATCCCGCCGTAGCACCCCCACGCGAACAGGCTGGCGATGTTGACCCCGGCAGCCGTGTACAGCGCCGTGTCCAAGCCGATCACTCCCAGTGCCGAGACGCCGATCAGAAGGAGCGGCCCCACCGCAGACAGCAGCAGCGGGCTGCTGACGAACAGCATCGCGCGCAGTTCGCGCCCCCGTGCGACGGCCCCGTGCGTCACGCGATGAGCCTGCTGGTCGGCCACCAGCGCGGCCAGCCACAGGCCCACAGCGGCGGTTGCGACCGTCGCCGCGGCTCCGACGACGTCCAGACGGGTGCCGCCGGCGAGCCCGATGACGACGGAGATCATCGTGATCGTCGCGTAGAGCCTCTCCTTGAGGTGGGCCGCGGCCATCGCCGTGCTCGTCGTGTCCGCCACGTGCTCCGTCACGGAGCCCACCGTAAGGCGCAGTCGCAACAGGCACTTGGAACAACACCCGGCGCATGCGCGGGCAGACGTTCCTGAACTCCCGTCCCGGCCACGCCCACGCGCCACGCGCGGTCGGGGCGCACCCGTCGCGGACCGGCTTGTCCGCCCACCCCTGCGCCGAATCCGCGCTCAGTCGCTGCCGCCGGACAGAGCCCGGGCGAGCTGGTCGTGGTTCATGGTGGAGCGGCCTTCGATCCCGGCGGCCGCGGCCTTCTTGTACAGCTCGGCCTTCGTCAGGGACATCAACGGTTTCCCGGGGGCCGAGCCGTGTGCCGTGACGCGTTTCTTCGCCGCGGGCTTCTTCTGCGCGCCGGCCTTCCGGGCGCCCTGCGTGGCGGCCTTCCCTCCGGTGGCCTTCGGGCTGCGGGCCTGTTCGACGGACGCGCGCAGCGCCTCCATCAGGTCGACGACACCGGTGGGCTGGGCGGCCGGCTCGGCCTTCTCCACGCTCTCTCCGGCGGCCTTGGCCTCGATCAGGGCCTTCACCTTCTCCTGGAAGGTGTCATGGAAGTCCTCGGGGTTCCAGTCGGTGGTGAGGGCGTCGATGAGCTGGTGGGCCATCTTCACCTCGGCCGCGGTGGGCTCCGTCTTGTCCGGCAGGTCGGGGACCTCCCGGTGCGGGTCGCGGATCTCGTCGGCCCAGTGCAGGGTGTGCAGGGTCAACAGGTCGTCCTCGGCCTTCAGCGCGACGAGGTATTCGCGGCCGCGCATCACGAAGGTGGCGATACCGGCCTTGTTGGACTCCGCCAGGGCCCGCTGCAGCAGCGCGTACACCTTGCCGTGCTGCTCGCCGCGGGGGCCGAGGTAGTACGTCTTGTCGAAGAAGATCGGGTCGACTGTGTCGAGGTCGACGAACCCGGACACCTCCAGGGCCTTGGAGCGGCCCGGCGCGATGTCCTCGAGTTCCTTCGGTTCGACGACGACGTACTGGTCGCCGGTGTCGAAGCCCTTCACGATCTCCGCGTTGTCGACCTCGTCGCCGGTGCGCTCGTTGACGCGCCGGTTGCGGATGCGGTCCGCGGTGCCGCGCTGGAGCTGGTGGAAACGGATCGTGTGGCTGTCGGTGGCGCTGTAGAGCGCGATCGGCAGCGAGACGAGCCCGAAAGATACAACCCCGGTCCATACGGGTCTGGCCATACTGGGATCACCACCTCGACCTGCGGTGTCGTGCTTCTTGGCTCCTGCCCCGCCTGGCGCTGCTCACCCCTGCGGGATGGACCGGAACGGGTGGTTCATCCCGCGGGGCCGGTCAGCTTCTCGACGTTCCGTGCCGCCTTCCGCTCCCGCGTCTTCGCATTCGCCGCGGCACGCGCGGCATCCCGCGAGCGGGCTGCCGCCTCCGTGCTCGCCGCGCGTGCCGCCTCCAGCCGCTCCTTCGCGTCCCGCAGGTCGTCCTCGGCCGCGGTCAGGGCGGCCGCCGCACTGTCGGCCAGCTCCCGGGCCGCGGCCTTTTCCGCCTCCAGCCGCTCCCTCTCGGCCGTGGCCTCGGCCAGCTCCCCGCGGGCCGCTTCCACGCGCTCGCGGCGTACCCGGTCCGCCCGGTCCGCCCGGTCTTTCCGCTCCTCCGTCTTCGGCGCAGGGGTCCGTACGCGCTTCACCGCTGGTTCCGCAGGCCCGGCCGCAGGAGCCCGCCCTGGCGGGGCGGAGCCGGGAAGGGGTTCGAGGCCGGCGAAGCCCTGAACTGCGTCCGGGGTCTTCACCAGCCGTCCCGCGGACCACTGCGCGGCGGTGCCGGGATCGGCGAGAACGGCATGGAGGATCTGTTCCACCTCGTGGAGGACCGGTTCACTCACCGTCTGCCCGGCCTCGGCGGCCAGTGTGCGCGCCGTGCGTGCGAGGCGGCCGATCACCACATGCTGGTCATGCGACAGCTTTCGCAGGGCCGTGGCGTCGAGCGTCCGGTGCGCGGCGCGCAGCGCGTCGCCCAGCGCGAGCAGGGCCTGCGCCTCTTCGGTTCTGTGGCGGACCAGCAGGCCGGCCGTCCACGCCGCGACGGTCGGTTTCCGCAGTGCCGTGATCGCGGTGGCGAGCGGCCGGTCGCCGGCCTGGCGGGCGCGGGCGGCGTACCGGTCACGGGCCGCGGTGAACTCCGTCGGCCGCAGCCCGTACAACTCCACCGCCACCGACTCCACGTCCATGCTGCAGTCTCCCGCCCGCACCACGCCCGGGCCGGGTAGCGACACCGCGCGCGTCGTCACTCGACAACAAAATCGAACATATGCTCGGATGGAGGAGTGAATACACCGTTCCGCTTCCCTCCGGACCTGCTCGCCCTGGAACGGGCGTGGCTGACCACCTACACCGCCCTGGCCGAGGCCCCGGCCACGGCCGGGACGACCGTGCTGCGGCGTCGGCTGATCGCACTTTCCGGGCGGCTGTGCACCCACCCCCATTGGGACTCCCCCACGGGCTGGCGGGCCGGCCGCGTGGAGCTGCGCCGCGCCGCCCGCACGCCGGCCCGGGGGACCGGGCCCGGGCCTGCGCCTGCCGCCCCGTCGACCGCAGCGTTGGCGGGCCAGGGCCGCCACTGATGCCGACCCGCGACCGCGTCGCCGGCCAGCG
Source organism: Streptomyces sp. NPDC053432 (assembly GCF_055585365.1). Lineage (NCBI taxonomy): Bacteria > Bacillati > Actinomycetota > Actinomycetes > Kitasatosporales > Streptomycetaceae > Streptomyces > Streptomyces sp. NPDC053432. The sequence continues at coordinate 93,510 of NZ_JBVJKF010000018.1, read as the reverse complement.
GGGGCGTGCGACCGGGGGCCGGCCCGACTGGGCGGCGGCTCCGGGGACGCCCGCAGCCGCGGCGGTGCCCGGCGTGCCGGACGCGAGGGCCGCCGGCTGTGATCCGGGGCCTGTGTCACACCAGCGCCGCGCCGCCGTCTATCGCGAGCGTGGTGCCGGTGACGTAGGCGTTGGTCAGCGCGAAGAGATAGGCCGCCGCGGCTTCCTCGGCGGTTCCGACACGTCGCGTGAGCAGCTCGGACCCGGCGCCACGGAGGAAAGCCTCCGGGTCCGGGACGCTGCCCTCCCACAGCTCGGTGCGGATCACACCGGGCTGGATCACGTTGACGCGCAGAGGGGCGAGTTCGACGGCGAGCGCCCGGGACAGAGCTTCGATGCCGCCGGTGATGCCCGCCGTGAGGGCGGTTCCGGACAGGGGGCGGATCGCGAGGACGCCGGAGCTGAACGTGATCGACCCGCCGTCGCGAAGTCGGGGTGCTGCGTACTTGGCGCAGAGGAACGCACCCCAGAACCGGCGCTCGAAGACGGCCCTGGCCTCCTGCGGGGTCGTGTCGGCCAACGGCTTGATCAGCAGGGATTCACCCGCGGTGTAGACGAGGTGGTCGAACTCCCCGACCTGCTCGAAGAACGCGGCGATGGCGTCGCCGTCGGCGACGTCCAGGCGGCGGCCCTCGGCCCGCTCGCCCAGCCGGTTCGCCGCGGCGTCCACACGGCCCTGATTGCTCGAGGCGACCACGACGTCCGCGCCGGCCGCCGCGGCCTGTCGGGCCACCGCGAAGCCGATGCCAGAGGTTCCACCGATGATCACGATCTTCTTGCCGGCCAGAGCCAGAGTCAGAGACATGGGATCCATTCCTTCGCCTGTGCGGTACCGGGCTTCGGCGACCGCCATGGCAAGAACGTACGTCTCCCGATCGAGACGGTGAATGACTACAAGTCTCCGTTTGTTGTCTGATCGTCTCGCCAGCCAGGGACTAGAGTGGCGTCATGGACATCCTGAGCGACACCCTCGAAGTCCTGCGCACGGGACGCCCGATGGTGACCCGCACCGACGCGCACGCCCCGTGGGCCTTGAAGTTCCGACCCGTCTCAGGAGCCGGATTCCACGTGGTCGTCGAAGGCCACTGCCACCTGCTTCCACCGCACGGCCAACCGCTCGCGCTCGGACCCGGCGACATCGTGTTCCTGCAGCGCGGCAGCGGACACACCTTGTGTGACGCGCCGGGCCGCGAGCCGGTGGACTTCGTACCGGAGCGCGTGGACCGTTCCTCGCCGATCGGCCAGGTCACCTTGGGCGGACCGGGACCGCGCACGGTGCTGGTGTGCGGCGCGTACGCGCTCGACGTCGACCGCCCGCATCCGCTGTTCAGCGACCTGCCGGAGGTCATCCACCTCCCCGCGGTGCCCGGCCGCCACCCGGTGCTGCGCTCGGCGGTCGATCAGCTCTGCGCCGAGTTCCACGCCCCGCAGCCGGGCTCGGACGCGGTCGTCACGGCGCTCGTCGATCTGCTGCTGCTGTACATCCTCCGGTCGTGGTACGCCGAGCTGCCGAAGGAGCGGAGCCGGGGCTGGGCGGCCGCGCTGAGTGACCCGGCGGTCGCCCCGGCCCTGAAGGCGATCCACGACGATCCCGGCCATCCCTGGACCGTGGAGTCTCTCGGCATCCGCGCCGGACTGTCCCGCGCGGCGTTCGCCCGCCGCTTCGCCTCGGTGGTCGGCGAGCCGCCGTTGACATACCTGACCAACTGGCGGATGGCCACCGCGGCGCGGTTGCTGCAGCGGTCGCCGACCCCGCTGGGCACCATCGCCCAGCACACGGGGTACACGTCGGAGTTCGCCTTCTCCAAGGCTTTCAAACGGCACTTCGGATCGCCGCCGGGGGCGTACCGCAAGCAAGTGAGGACGGCGGGAGAGCCGGGCGGATGCAGCTGACGCCGGGTCGCGTCCGAGGTGTGCGCAGCATCCGGCAGCGCCGCGCCCCGGCGCCGGGAACGTAGCCGGTCGCCGGGGCACGCGCCGCCATGGCACCCCTGCGGTGCCGGAGCCGCCCCTTCGGCCGCGGGCGGTGGGGCCGCGGCCGGGGGCGGGACGCCGCGGGGGCTGGTTCAGCCGGGCCAGGTGCCGGTCAGACGCCGCATGGCGGCCGCCCCGCCGCGGTCGACGGCAGCCTTGACCACCGCGAAGATCGCGCCTTGCAGAGCCGCCGCGATGAGTACCTCTTTCCACGTGCGGTTCTCATCGATGGCATCCGGGGCATCGTCCTCGTGGCCGATCATCTTCCATGTCTGTTTGAACACCGCCCCGGCCGCCAGGCCGCTCACAGCGCCCAACATCAGCCCCACGGGCTGATAAGCGATTTTGGCCGCCTTCACCGGCGCCTCCGGTTGCGGCGCAGGAGCAGGAAGACCACGACCGCCGCGGCGGCTGCGATGAGCGGGACGCGGTTGGCCCGTGCCATGGTGGCGGCTGACGCCGCCTTCTCGCGTACCTGTTCCGGGGACTTGGAGGCCGCCAGATGCCCGGCGTGGACCGCGCTGTCACGGACCTGGGCCGCCTTGTCGAGGACGGGGTCGGGGGTTTTGTCCTTCACCAGTCCGGCCGCCTGCGCCGCCTTCTCCCGCACCTGGTGCGTCACGAACTCGGCCGCGTCCGCCGCCTGCTCCTTGATCTCGGCCGCCTTCTCCTTGGCCTGTTCCTTGATGTCGGCCTTGGCCGCGAGCGCTTCCACGGTCCGGCCGAGTTCGTGGCGGGTTCGCTCGACCTGTTCGCGCAGCTGGTCCGGAGTCGGTGCGGATTCGTCGCTCGGGGGCTGGTGGCTCATCGGTGTGCCTTCTCCTTGATTTCGGCCATGTCGGCCTTGACGCTTTCGATGGTCTGTTCGGGTGCGGGGCCGCCGGCCCGGACGACCTGCTTCTTGCCGGCCACGGCCAGGACAGCGGCCACCGCTGCCAGCACGCCGCCGGTGATCAGAGCGGCCGCCCACACCGGCAGGACCAGCGAGAGGGCTGCGATCGCGGCGGCGACGAGAGCTTGGGCCGCCAGGATGCCGATGAGGCCGGCTCCGCCGAACAGGCCGCCGCCCATGCCGTAGCGCTTGCCCTTCTGGATCGTCTCCGTCCGAGCCAGCTGCATTTCCTGCCGGACCAGTTCCGAGATCTGCTGCGACGCCCGTGTCACGAGCTCGCCCATCGACTCGTCACTGCCGCGGTCCGTACGCATTCCGACGGCATTCATCGATTCCTCACCTTCCTCCGCTCGCCAGGGGTGTTCCCAGGCGCGCATACCCGGCAATCCGCCGGTCACCCGCCTGGCACTCACAGTCGTCGCCGGCCGCGGGCAGATGGCTGCGCGGCCATGGAGGTGGCTGCGCTGGGTAGGGGCATGGCGTGAGTGACGAGCGGTTCGACCGGCGGGAGGCCTCGGGGCTGCTGTCCGGGCTGCGTGTGGACGACCGGCGGCCCGAGCAGCCGGTCCTGCTGGACTCCTCCGGCGCTCCCATCCGCACCTGGCGGGAGAACTACCCCTACGACCACAAGATCCGGCGGCGCGAGTACGAGCGGACCAAACGGGTCCTGCAGATCGAGCTCCTGAAGCTGCAGCGCTGGGTGAAGGACACCGGTGGCCGCCTGGTGGTGGTCTGCGAGGGCAGGGACGCGGCGGGCAAGGGCGGCACGATCCAGCGGTTCACCGAGCGGCTCAACCCCCGTGGCGCGAGGATCGTGGCCCTCGACAAGCCGAGCGAGCGGGAGGCGGGGCAGTGGTACTTCCAGCGGTACGTCGCCCATCTGCCGGCACCCGGCGAGATCGTCTTCTTCGACCGGTCCTGGTACAACCGGGCCGGCGTCGAGAAGGTGATGGGATTCTGCACCGCGGAGCAGTACGAACTGTTCCTGCGGCAGTGCCCCGTCTTCGAGGAGATGCTGACGCAGGACGGGATCCTGCTGGTGAAGTTCTGGTTCTCGGTGTCCCGCGCCGAGCAGCGCACCCGGTTCGCCATCCGGCAGGTCGATCCGGTACGGCAGTGGAAACTGTCGCCGACCGACCTGGCCTCCCTGGACCGGTGGGACGCCTACACCGAGGCGAAGGTCTCCATGTTCCGTGCGACGGACACCGCTCACGCGCCGTGGACCGTGGTCAAGAGCAACGACAAGCGGCGGGGCCGGCTCGAAGCCATGCGCAGCCTGCTGTGGCGCGTCGACTACGACCGCAAGGACGAGACGGCCGTCGGTCGGCCCGACCCGCTCATCGTCGGCGCCGCCGACACCCTCCTCGAAGCCGGCGAAGCGCCCACCGACCTCTCCCCCACGCCCCTGGCCGGGCCGCCGCTGGGGCCCGGCCTCCACCCACCCGGCGCAGCCGCAGGACCCGACTGACCCAGCCCCACTTCCTGCGAAAGGCGACCGGCGCCCTCCGTGAGCCCGGCGCCGGGCCGGGCCATGCTGAAGGAATGAACGATCGTGACGACTTCCTGACCTGGGTCAGGACCACGCTGCGCGAGGCGGAGATCTCGCTGCACAACGGCGACGCGGCTCCCCGACGCGCACTCTGGTCCCGCACCGAACCGGTGAGCGTCCTCGGGGCTTGGCGCAACGCCGTCGGCCGCGACGAGCTCGACACCCTCTTCACCGATCTGGCAGAGGCCTTCTCCGCGTGCACGTCGTACGAGTACGAGCTGCTGGCCTACGACGTCAGCGGCGACATGGCCTACACCGTCGGCCTGGAGCACACGTCCACGTCCGTGCAAGGGCAGCCCCGCACCTACACCCTGCGGGCCACCCAGGTGTACCGCAGGGAAGACGGCGTCTGGAGGGTGGCTCACCGCCATGGCGACACCGTGACCGCCTGACGCCATGCACCACCCGGTGCGGGCGGTGTCGGGCGGCCGCCCGACACGAGGATCGGGCCGGTCCGGAACCGCGATGGAGGCTGGCGCTCCTCCATTCGGCCGGTTTGCCGTTCGGGTGCAGTCGCGGGCAGGGCGGGACGGCGGCAGGGCAGTGGGTAGGCGTCGTGTATGAACTCACATACGCCTGACATCGCGCCCACGGCCCGGCTGACCGCGGCCCTCGACACCACCTCGGCACGCTGGCTGAAGACCCTGGACGGGCTGGAGCGGGCGACGGCGGCGGATCCGGCCATCAAGGTGCTGCAGCGGGGAATCCGCTCCCTCCCCCTGGGCGGCATGCGCGATCTGCTGCGCGGAAGGCAACTGGGCCACCCCGTGCACCCTGTGCTCGTACAGGTGCCCATCGGATGCTGGCTGTCGGCGTCGGTACTCGACGTGGCGCCCGGGACGCGCCACGCGACGACCCTTCTGACCGCCGTCGGACTGGCCGGCGTTGCCCCGGCCGTGGCCGCCGGCTGGGCGGACTGGGCGGACCTGCCTCCCGAACAGGCCCGGGTCGGCCTGGTCCACGCGGCCTTGAACGTCGCCGCGGTGGCCTGCTACGCCACGTCCCTGACAGCGCGGCTCCGCGGCCGCACGGCGAGGGGGCGCCTGTGGGGCCTGAGCGGGATGGCCGCCGTAGCCGTCAGCGGTGCGCTGGGCGGGCACGTGGCCTACCGGCAGACGGTCGGAGCGCACGCTGTGGCATGAAGGGGGCTCCGACCGGGGTGGGGGTGGGGGTGCCCTTCCTTCAGGACGGGGGCGTCGCGGTGTGGTCGGGGTGGTGGGGAGTGCGGCGAATCGTTTTCAGGCGGGCCTCCAGGAGGTGGTCCCGCCCGCCGGCCAGCTCGGCCACGATGTCCCGTTCCACTGCGGCGAAGGGCCGGTAGTACGTGGAGTTGTACGCCTCGATGATCTGGAAGGTCCAGTGACCCGGGATGACGTTGCGGCCCACGATCTCGCGCTCGACACGATCGGCCTGCTCCTCGTGCCCCGCCTCGCGCAGGAGCCGGACCGCGTCGCCGAGCTCGAAGTCCGCGGTCCCGGTGAGCTGGTGGAAGCCGTAGAGATGGCCACGGGCTCGCTCGGTGGTTTCCAGCGCCTTCGACAACGCTCCCAGAGCGCGCACCGTCTTCTCGTCCACACCCTCCGGAACCTGGTGTGCCGGATCCATGTCGTGATTGCTGTCCATGAGGACTGTTCTGCCCTCAGAACGCCTCACTGGTGCGCCGATTGGGCCAACCAGCGCAAGAACTTTCCAGTGCATCTCATTCCGATGCGGCTTCGCCGAAGCGCGTCGCGCATGCGGGCGGAACCGTCTGCCCGGGAATCAGGAGAAGAAACAAAGAGGAATCGAATGCATGCCCCGGGAACGGTGGGGCACACGGCGCTTCGGAGGTTGATAATCATGGTTCCCCTGCTTCTCGTTCTCCTGCTGGTCCTTCTCCTCTTCGGCGCGGGCTTCGCGGTGAAGATTCTCTGGTGGGTGGCTGTCGCAGTCCTGATCCTGTGGCTGATCGGTTTCGTCGCCCGACCCAAGGGCGGCAGTGGCCGCTGGTATCGCTGGTAGCCGCGGAAAAGCGGTTCTGACACCGCAGGCGGTGGCCGGTCGCCCCCTTCCAAGGGGTGCCCGGCCACCGCCGTGCCATGTCGCTTTCGTCAGGCCCTTGCCTCCCGGGCCCGTTTTCGATTCGGGTGCGTGATGTCGTGAAGTGGGGGCAAGCGAAGTCCAGGTGAAAGCAGCACAGCTGCCGAGCACGATGTACGGAAACGGAACAGGAGGACGGTGAAGAATTCGTTCTTCCACCGCCCCCTCGATGACCGGAGGAGTTGTTTTTCGCGTGACTGAACACATGTGGAGCTACCAGCCGACCGCGGGCCACCTGGCCGGTACCGATCTGACCGGATACAAGGTCGAGGCGACCGACGGCAGCATCGGCAAGGTCGACAAGCACTCCGACGAGGTCGGTGACGCCTACCTGGTCGTGGACACCGGCGTATGGATCTTCGGTAAGGAGGTCCTGCTGCCGGCCAGTACCGTTGTCAGGATCGACCCGGAGGACAAGAAGATCTTCGTCGACCGCACCAAGGAACAGATCAAGAACGCCCCCGAGTTCCACCGTGACAAGCACCTCGGCGACGCCGGGTACCGGGAGGAGCTGGGCACGTACTACGGCACCGGCGCGCCCTTCGGCGGCCGACCCGCCTGATCGCACTCCCCCTCACGACGACGCCGGTCCCGACACCCAAGAAGGTGTCGGGACCGGCGTCGTGGGGGGATGGAGACGACATTCGCGGCTAGTGCCGTTACCGGAAGGGTTTGCCGGGGCGCGTTGTCCGGTGCGGTGCATCGCAAGGCGGAGGGCCACGGCTCGTACTGGACGTACCGCCGTGGTCCGACAACGCGGCGAGGTGCCGTGCCGGGCAGCGCGACCCGGTGAACCCTTCCGGTCACGGCGCTAGCGAACGGCATTGAGCGTGGCCAGGCCGGGGCCGTACGAGGCCGCCATGGGCGAGGTGCCCGTGGTGACGAAAGCCCGGATCGCAGCCAGGTACGCCTCGCGGTCTACGCGCCCGTCACGGTCCGCGTCCAGGTCGTCGAAAGCGGCCGCGGCATCGGTCTCGGCGTTGCCTGCCGCCGTGCGCATGCGGATGAACTCCACGCGGTCCAGGCACCCGTCGCCGTCGGCGTCCGCGATGTCGAAGAGCGAACCCAGAGCGGGCCGGCAGGAACGCTCGAACGCGTCGTGACCCACCCACGTCCGGTATTCCTCGAACGTCACCCGGCCGTCGTGGTCACCGTCCATGTCCGCGAAGACCGCCTCATGCGCTGCCCGCGACGCGACGACCACGGGATGCGTGGCGTCGCGGCCCATCGCCGAGGCGACACGCTCCACCCTGCCGAGGTATTCCGCGTGGGTGACCACACCATCACCGTCCACATCCAGCATGGCAAAGATGCGGTGCTGCGGGGAGTTGGACGCGGACTGGGACACAGGGCCTCCTGGCTGCTGTCGACGGTACGACGTCGTTCGCTCTGAGCTGCTGCGAGCGACCCTAGAGGCGGTGCTTCGCGGCGAATCGATACACCGACGCAGCACCCCTCCCCTGCCGCCTGCACACCACCCGTTCGCACCAGGAGGACGTCGGCGGTGAGATGCTCCTACGGCGTCACTCCTCCACGGAGGGTGCCGGTTCCTCACGCACCCCGTGTTTTCGGGGGGCGCGGTTACGGGCCACGCGTTCCGGGTCGGCGGCCGGGCCGGTGCCCGGGCCGATCCGGGACGGGACTCCCGGCGGGCGGCCGTGCTCGTCCACAGCCGCCCCTCGATCGGGCAGCAGGGCTGTTCGCGGGTCGGGATTCGAGTCACTCATCGGCCAATGCCTCTCTGGGGTCCGCTGTCGGCTGGGCCTACCGTCCGCCTGCCCCCTCCTGCGACGGGCACGCACCGGAGGGCCGCTCTGCCGATCCCCTGAACCGGAGGCGGTCCCCCGCATCCTCAGTCGGCGGCCCCCTCCACGCCCTCCCCGAACCAGGGCACGTCCTCCACGGTGACGTCCAGCCGTAGCCGCTTGAACCGCACCGGGTGCCGGTAGACACCGCCCCGGTCGACCGCCGTGTCGGCACTGATCTCCGCGACCAGCTCCGGCCGGACCAGGATCACGTCCAGTACGTCCTTCCTGTTCGAGGCCGACGCGAACCGGAGGCCCGCCCACGGGTGCACGGCATCTGCCGGAGTCAGGTTGCCCCCGACCAGGCGTGCCGCCTCGGGGCGCAGCGGCGCAGTGCGGCCCACGGGGCAGAGGCGGCCGAGAGGGTTGCGGCGGCCCAGGAGGAGGAGCCGCGGCCGGACCATGCTGCCGGTGATCGCGCCGATGACCGCTTCGGTGGTGTCCCGGCGCCTGAGTTTGTACCAGCCTTTGCGGCCGACCTGGTAGGGCTGGTTCATGGCCTTGACGACGATGCCCTCGACCGCTGACTCCTCGGTCCAGGACTCCAGCCAGTGCTGCGCTGTGACCAGGTCCGTCGTCATCGGGCAGAGCGTCCAGGGCGTTGCGAGCCGGTGCGTGGTGAACAGGTCCTCCAGCCGGAGCCGGCGCTGCCAGTAGGGGTGGTCCAGGAGCTCGGTTCCGTTCTGCTGCAGGACGTCGAAGGCGATGTAGAGCGCGGGCAGGTCAGCGGCGAGTTCGCGCGCATTGCCCTGGGCGGCCGTCCGGCGCTGCAGCCCCTCGAACGACAGCCGGGCCGCCTTCGTGTCCCAGACGACGAGCTCTCCGTCCAGGACCAGGCCGCGGGGAAGCTGCCCGGCCGCCGCGACGAGGTCGGGGAACCGGTCCTGGATCAGCGCTCGGCGCCGGGTCTGGACCAGCAGCTGACCGCCCGCCCCGGGAGGAGTGAACAGCAGCGCCCGGCAGCCGTCGTACTTCTGCTCGAACGCCAGCCCGCCCAGGACTCCCGGGCCCGGCACCGACTCGGCGGCCCTGGCCAGCATCGGCTCCACCGGTGGTCGCAACATCACCGATTCACCTCATCGGACTATTCACCCCACCGGACTCCGGTCTCCGTTCAGCGGTCGTCTCCGGAGGCGGGCCGGGTGCCGAAGTTGCCGTATCCCTTGAGCTGGTGGGGCTTCAGGCGTTCCCCCGAGCCGGGGTCCGGGAGGGGATCGGCCTCCCGTGCGCCTGTTGCCTCCTGCGGAGCGGGACTCGGACCGGAGCTGCGGGAAGGTGGTTCCGTGTGGAGCGGTCCACTGTCGCGGGCATGAATACGCCGCCCTCGGGCGAACGCGATCAGCAGGAACGCCACGACAGCCACTCCTACCAGCAAGAAGATCCAGATGGTCGCATTGTTCATGCACAGCGTCTACCCAGAAAACCCTGGACATGCCGACCACCATCAGCCCGGCCCGGCCGCAGCGGGCGCGCCGCCGACCGGCATGCGCGTCATGTCCGGACGGGCCAAGGGGCGCCAGGTGAGTGGTCGAGGGTGAACAGGGCTCCGTCCGGGTCCTGCACGGTCACCTGCCCCTGCCCCTGCCCCTTCGGCCACGTGCCGTCGGCCACGACCGTGCCGCCGTGCGAGGAGGCGGCGGCCGCGGCGGCCTGGAGATCACGGACCCGGAAGTGGACCATCCAGCGCGGCCGCAGGTGGGGCTGGGCGGCCGCCTCCTCCACGGGGCCGCCGTGCAGACGTGCCACCGCCTCGCCCGCGTAACGCAGGACGACCTGGTCGTGCTCGTAGGAGACGTCGCAGCAGCCCCGTCCGCCCCCGGTGGTCCACTGGAGCGCTTCGCCGTAGAAGAGGGCGGCCGCGAAGGCGTCCTGGCTGCGGAGTTCCAGCCACGCCGGTGTCTCGCCGTCGCCGATGCGCCACTCGGACAGTACCCGCCCTTCCCAGATCCCGAACGCCGCGCCCTCGCGGTCCATCGCCAGCGCCGCCCGGCCACGCGGCGGATAGGCGACCGGGCCGACGCCGACGGTGCCGCCCCGTTCGCGGATCCGGGCCACCGCCTCGTCCGCGTGGTCGACGGCGAAGTACGGGGTCCACTCCACGGCCACGGCCAGCTCCCGCGCCACCTGGGCGATGCCGGCCACAGGCACCCCGTCCGCCTCCGCGACCGAGAAGGCCCGACCGAACGACCCACGTCTGAACGACCACCCGAGCACCGCCCGGTAGAAGCTCTCCGAAGCGGCCAAGTCCCGCGCCGCCAGACTGATCCAGCACGGCGCACCCGCGAACTCCGCCGACGCCAGGGCCATGGCATCTCCTCCCGTCCGGCACCGCTGCCGAGTCGGACCGCGGCTGGCAGCAGATACCGGCACCTGCCCGCCACGTCGGCGCCCATGCGCGGCGGGGGCAGCTCCTGGTGAAGACCGACGGCTGCTCTCAGGAAGCCTCTCTGCGGTCGGCCGGGGGAAGTGCGCGCAGGAGGTCCCGCAGGGGGCGGGATCCCCCGGCCCATGTGGCGAGGAGGTGACGGTCGACGAGGTGGAGGCGCTGGGACTTCGCGAAGTCTGCGGCGTTGGCGGTGATGCGGCCGTTGGTGAGCATGACCAGGACGTCCGCGTGGTGGATCTGTCGGCCGGTGCCGTTGAGGACCTGCAGGTCGGGGGTTCCGACGGGCTTCCCGGACCAGCCGTCCTTCCTGTGCTTGCACTGGATGACCCAGCGCCGCCCGAAGGGGTCGGTGGCCTTGACGTCGGCGCCGTTGTCCCCCCGCCCGCCGACCTGTCGCGCGTCCGTACAGCCGTCGCGGCGCATCAGGTCCCGCACCGCGAACTCGAACGCCCGGTGGTGCAGCCGGTCGAGCTGTTCGAGCGCGTAGCGCAGGCCACTGGCCCGTACCTGCTCCCACCGGGCGGCATCGCTGCGCCGCCACATCCAGGTGCCGGCTCCTGCGGCGGCCAGGAGCAGGGCGGCGGCCACCGTCCAGGGGTGCGCCGCCAGCCACCGCAACGCTGCTGCCGCCAGGCTGAACACGACTGCGGCTGCGAGCAGGGCGAGGACCACCTGCTCCCCGTGCTGGTTCCCGCCGCGGCGGCGCCTGCGGGGCCGACCGGTGGTGCGCCGGGCGGGGCGGCGGCCGCTCACCCGGTTCCTGCCGGGCGCGCAGCGGCGGCCGCCGAGCCGGCGCCTTCCCGCCCGGGGTGGCGTCCGAGGGTCACTGGCCGGCTTCCGAGACTCCGCTGACCAGCTGGCCGAGGAAGCCGGCGATCCCCTGGCCGACGTCGGTGGGGGCGAGGATGATGCCCAGCGCCAGGACGATGACCACGGTCATCTTCTCGTCGAAGCGGCTGCGGGCCTCGGTGCGGCGGCGCAGCCGCAGAAAGACGATGAACGCCAGCAGTACCGCCACGTTGATCGTGAGCACGCGCCCAGTCCCCCCGGTCCGACCCTCACGGGAGCAGCGGTCACCACCCCCTTGGTCCTGTGTAGCCCGAGGCGGGCAGCGATGTGACGGGATCGCCGAGCGTTGGCGGCAATGCACCGCGATGGCCGGATTCGACGGGGCCGTGCGTTCGAACGCGTGGCCCGGGGCGATTCAAGCGGTCGTGGTCAGGCGGGTGCACTCGGCCACGACGGCACGCAGGTCTCCGGTGCTCTGCAGCATGCGGCGCTGGAGGCGGGCCCCGTTGCCCCGTTCGAGGAGGCGGGCGACGCCCGCGCGTGCGAGTTCGAGGTCGCCGTGGTCGTCGAGTGCCTCCCGTACGTGGTCCAGCAGAAGGTCGAGGACCACCCCCGCCGGGGCCGGGCACATGCTCCGGGGGTCGAGGAGCGGGCCGTCCAGGCCCGACTTGGCCGCCTGCCAGGAGGCGAGGCGCAGCAGGCCGACGCCGATCCGCGCGGGCGGCCGGCCTGCGTGCCACTCCCGGGCGGCGGTCTCGACCAGGGCGCGGGTGAGGGCGGCGAGCAGGACGGGGGTGCCGGGTTCGAGACAGACGTCGGCGACTCGGATCTCGACCGTCGGGTAGCTGGCGGAGAGCCGGGCATCGAAATAGATCATCCCGTCGTCGCGCAGGACGCCGGTCGCGAGCATCTCGCCCACCTGCCGGTGGTACTGCTCGGCGCTGCCGAACACGTCGGTGGGCCCGGCGGAGGGCAGCCGGTTCCACACCCGGCTGCGGTAGCTGCCGTAGGCGCTGTCCTGGCCCTGCCAGAACGGTGAATTGGCGCTGAGAGCGGTCAGGACGGGCAGCCACGGCCGGATACGGTCGAGGACCCCCACGCCCTCGTCGTCCGAGGCCACGGACACGTGGACGTGACAGCCGCAGGTGAGCTGCTCCTGGCCGGTCAGGCCGAATTGCCGGCTCACCCAGCGGTAGCGTTCTCCGGGCATCGTGGACGGGCGCACCGGCAGCGGCGAGGTGGCCAGCGCCGCGACGGCACCGCCGGCGTCGGCGGCGTGCCGTGCCGCCTCGGCCCGCCAGCGGACGATCTCCTCGGCCAGTTCTCCCATCCGCAGGACGGGACGAGTGGCGAACTCGACCTGCTCGCACTTGAGCTCGGTCTCCAGGGCGCCCTCGGCCGGCGCGTTCGTCCCGCTGCCCTCGCGGGACGCGGCCGACATCACGGCGGCCGAAAGGGCGAGCGGTTCTCCCGTGCCGGCGTCGACCAGCAGGAGCTCCTCCTCCACTCCTACGCTGCGCATGCCCGTCACGTTCCCTTCATCGGCGTCGTACGCTCGGCGCGCGCCCGTGTCGGGCGGACCACGACCGGGCTTGTGCGCCCCGTCCGTCTCACGTGCCCCGGCACCCACGGTTGTACCCCCCGGGCGCTCGTTTCCACGCCGGACACGGAACGGCGGGCGCGGCGCTCCGCCGTCCGGGGCGGCCGCCCAGGCCGGCCGTCCCGCGAGAGGGGCGGCCGGGACCGCTCCCGACGGACCGCTCGGCGTGCTGGACCGACCGGCCCGGCTCAGTCTGGAGGCATGGCCGATCACATCCCCCTCGTTGTCCGCCCTGTCGTCGCCGGTGGCCGCTCCGTCGTGGCCCCCGTCCATGGCGAAGATCGGGCCGTCGGCGTCGCGCACGCTCCCACCAGCCTCTTCGACGGCCGCTGAGCCATGGACCAGGCGCCGATCCTCGTTCACCGCATCTCTCCGACCGGCGGTCGCCGCGTCGTCATCCGTATCCGTGGCATCGAGACCGTCCTCGGCATCGCGCACTCCGACGCGGACCTGATCGAGTTTCTGCGACGTATCGAGGTGCCCGACCCGGAGGAGCTGGTCCTCGGTGACTCCGCCGTGATCGCCTGGCAAGGAGGCCGCCCGCACGTGTACGGAGCCGATGACGCCGACGCCGACGCCGACGAGACGTGATCCGGCAGCGGGCCGGGACCCGACGGAGGCAGCGCGGATTCATCCGGGTGCGCCGACTCCGGTCCGCCGTGAGCCCGTCGGCGGCTGCTAGCGTCGCATGGTCTTGATCACCGTGGACGACGAAGACCGACGACCGAGGAGACCGCCCCGATGTCCGAGGACCTGGCCACCGAGACCATCCGGAAGCTGGCTGACGTGGTGGCGTCGGACACCCTGCCGGAGCACGTGGTCGAGCTGCTGCGCGTCGCCCTCAGCCAGGCCGAGACGGCAAAGGCGGCGGGCCACGACGAAGAGGCCCTCACCATCGCCAGTCAGGCACTCCAGACGGCTGAGAACAGGACCGGGGAGCAGTAGGACCGCCACTTCTGCGACCCCTCGGGCTCCCGGCGGTCGGACTCCTGCCCGTGCGTGCGCAGTCGTGCCCGCGCGGGGTTCCCTACGACGGTCGTCGCGCGCCGATCGGTGATGCCGACGGCCGCCATGGGGGCCTCCTCCGGGTCCGGCCGGGCCGGTGGAGTCACCCGACCGGCCCATGGCCGCAGGCACCGGGGCGGCGGCCCGGCGCGGTCCGTGGCACGGTGGCAGGGCGACGAGAAGGTCCATGCGTGGGGGCCCGGCCGGGCGAGGAAGCGCCGGCCAGGCCCCGCCATCGCCCCCGTCCCTCGCCGCCGCCTCCCGTGGACGTCGCCGTTCACACCGTCATCGGACGGACGCCGGCCGGGTGCCCCGCAGAGTGCCCCGGCCGTGTTCCGCCCATGACCACTCCGTAAGGGCGACGATGCGCGGGCCCACCACGACCACTTCCACGGCTGGAGACCTCCGTGCTCGAACACCAGCGGCTCAAGGACCGGACCCGGAACACCTTCGTCCTGCCCGAGGACAGCCGGCCGGGGCCGGCCGGCGCCGCCGGGCCGGCGCACGGCGCGTACTCCTGCCGGTACTTGACCGCCGGTGACTACTGGTTCGACCACGGCCACGCCGAGCAGCAGGACGGCAGCGACACGCGCCTCCACCCCTGAACCAGCCCGGCGGAGCGGGCCGGGAAGAGGGGCCCTGCGTGATCATGCGCAATGATGTTGCCTACCATCGTGGGCAGTTGACGTGTGATCCGGTTTGGGGGCCTTGCCAGTGAACGATGCGGTCGAGTTGTCGGACATGATCACGCAGTTACGCCGGGAGCTGAGCCGGGCGATGTCCGACGGGGAGGACTCCGGTCTGAAGTTCAAGGCGGAACGGGTCGAACTCGAACTCACGGTGGGAGTGGAGCGGACCCGCGAACCGGGCGTGAAGGTGAAGTTCTGGGTGTTCGACGCCGGCGCCTCGGCGAAGCGCTCGGCCACGGTCACCCAGAAGCTCACGCTGACGCTCCAGCCGGTGCGTGCGGACGCACCGGAGCAGGCGGTCCTGATCTCCGGGGACGAGCTGCTCGGTGAGGACTGACGCGCCCGCCGGGCGCGGCGGACTGGACCCCCACCGCATCGCCGAGGTCATCGTCACGACCCCGGGCGGAGGCGGGCGTCGCGGGTCGGGGTACCGGGTCGCCGAGGCCACGGTGCTGACCGCCTTCCACGTGGTGGCCGGGGCGGAGGCGGTGCGGGTGCGTTTCGACGCGGACCGGCCGGGCCAGTGGGTCGCCGAGGCGGAGCTCGCCTGGTCGGATCCGGCCAGCGACGTGGCCGCGCTGACCTTCACTCCCCCGGCGGGCGTCACGCCCGTGCCGCCCGCGCGGTTCGGCCGCATCGGTGACGACCGGCACGCGGTCATCGACGTCCACGCGGCGGGCTTCCCCCTGTGGAAACGCCGGCGCGGCACCGACGGCAGGCAGTTCCGGGAACTGCACCAGGCCGACGGGACCGTGGCGGCCCTGTCCAACCTGCGGACCGGCACCCTGGAGATCACCGTTCCGGTGGCGGCCGCGGACCCCGATCCCGCCGTGTCGCCGTGGTCCGGCATGTCCGGAGCCGCCGTATGGGCCGGGCACCACCTCGTCGGGGTGGTCGCCGAGCACCACCGCGGAGAAGGGCTGGGCCGGCTGACGGCCGTCCGGATCGACCACACACTGCACGGGGTCTCCGAACCCCGCCGGGCGGAGCTGGCCGCGCTGCTGGCGATCCCGGATCCGGCGGCGCTGCCGGACGTGGGCGCCGGGTCGCCCGGCCCGGACGAGCCGGTCCAGCCGGCCACGTCGAAGGTGATCGGGCTGCCGGTCGCACACGGGCTGGAGCTGTTCAAGGACCGGGCCGAGGCACGTGACCTGGTCGGCCGCCACCTCGCCGACCCGGCCATCCGCATGGTGACGGTCACGGGACGTCGCGGCATCGGCAAGAGCGCGGTCGCCGCCAAGGTCATGGAGATGCTGGAACGCGGCGAGTGGCCGGGGCAGGCGCAGGCGCAGGCGCCGCTTCCCGCAGGCCTCGTCAACCTGAGCACCCGTACCTCCGGGGTCTCCCTCGAACGTCTCTACCTCGACTGCGCCCGCGCCCTCGGCCCCGCACACGAAGCACGTCTCCTGGAGGTCTGGGCCGCCGACCGGACCGTCACGGACAAGATTGGTGAGCTGTTCGCCGCGATGGGCGACCGGCTCTTCGTCATCCTGGTCGACAACCTCGAGGACCGGCTCCTGGACGACGGCCGGCTCGACGACGAGGAACTCGAAGCGTTCTTCGACTGCCTCTTCAGAGCCCGGGCGACGCCGCGGCTGCTGATCACCTCGCAAGTGCCCCTGCGGCTCCCGCCCGAGCTGCGCCGGTTCGCAGCCGAGGTCGAGCTGTCCGACGGACTTCCGCCCGCCGAGTCCGTCGCGCTGCTGCGCGAACTCGACCAGGACGGCAGCCTCGGAGTGGCACGGCTGTCGGACGAGCAGCTGCTGCGGGCGGCGGTCCGGGTCCACGGGGTGCCGCGGGCACTGGAGCTGCTGGTGGGCGCGATGGCCGACGACACGCTGATGCTGCCGACCCTGGAGGACGTACTGGAGGACTTCACGCTGCGCGGTGACGTGGTGGCGGGCCTCGCCCAGGACCGCTACCGGCGCCTCGGCGCAGACAGCCGCAGCGTGCTGAACGTCCTCGCGGTGCTGCGTACACCCGCCCCGCGGGAAACCGTCGAGTGGATCGCCGACGGCATCGCTCCCGGCCTCGACGTGGCGGCCGCCCTGTCCCGCCTGCTCAGGATGCGCATGGTGTCGGTGGACCGGGGAACGCGCACCTTCGCGCTGCACCCGATGGACGCCGACCTCGCGTACGGGGCCCTCCCCTCTGAAGGGCCGCAGGGGCGGCGGGCGTTGGAGCTGCGGGCGGCCGAATGGTACGCGCGGACCGCCCCGACGCGCCGGGACTGGCGCACGCTGGACGACATACAGGCACACCGGCGCGCGTTCGGCCACCGGGTGCGGGCCGGGGACATCGACGGCGCCGCGCTGGTCCTCGGCGCCATCGGGAGATGGATGGTCCGGCACGGCTCCGTGCTCGCGGCGATCTCGATGCATCTGACACTGGAGGAACGACAAGTGACCGACGACCGGGCACGTCTCGCCCATCTCATCAGCTTCGGGTACGCCCGGTTGAGCGGCGGCCCGCTGCCGCACGCGCTCGAGCTCTTCACGGAGGCCGCCGAGCTGGCCGAGCGCCTCCAGGACCGCCGCGTGCTCCAGGAAGCCATGTTCGGCCTCGGTGACGCGTACCGGCAGCTCGGCCGCCTCGGGGACGCCACCGTCCCCTTGGCCCGGGCAGGCGAGCTGGCCCGGGAGAACGGCGACGCCGAAGCAGAGGCCCACGCCGTCCTCAGCCTCAGCCTCGCGCACAGCACTCTCGGCGACGGCGAAGCCGCCCTGGCGGGCGCCGACCGGCTGGGCGAACTCGCCGCGGCCTCGGGGGACCGGCTCACCGAGGCCCGCTCCTGGAACGCCCGGTTCACGGCCCTGCTGACCCTGGGCCGCTGGGAGGAGACCGTCGTGGCGGGCGGTGAGGCCGTACGTGCCTACGCGGCGGCGGGCGTCCCGGAGGCGACGGACTACGCGCTGAACGCCCAAGGTGTGGCCCTGCTCGCCCTGGACCGTCCCGAGGAGGCCCTGGCCCTCCTGGCGGAGGCGCTGACCGCGGCGTCGGCCATGGAGAACCCGCGGACCGAGGGAGTCTGCCTCTACAACACCGCCTGGGCGCACTGGAGCGTGGGCCGGTACGGGCAGGCGGCGGAGACGGCCGAACGCGCGGCCGCCTCCCTGGACCGCGCCGGGGCGACCGAATCCGCGGCAGCGCACGCGCTCGCCGAAGCGGCCCGGGCCAGGGCCGTGCCGGCTCCGCGCGACGCCGCCGACGCGCTGGAGCGGGCCGCGCGGGGCGCCGGCCGCAACGTGGAGATGGTCCGTCCTGCCTGGCTCGCCGCGCAGGCGCGTCACCTGCGCGAGAACGCCTGAGGCCCTCCCGGTCGCGGTCGCTCGCTCCGGCCGGGGGCCGGGGGCCGGGGGCTCCGCATGGACGTCCGTCAACTGGGAAGGCGCCCCGGGCACGGCATCGGCCGGCGAGAGGCGTGGATCATGGCCGCGGTGACGGCGGTGCCCGCCCGGGACGCGCTGGCGGACTTGGCGGAATGGGTGGGCATCGCATCCGTCTCCTCCGACCCGGACCGGGCCGCCGACGTGCGCAGGTCCGCCGAATGGCTGGTGGGGACGATGCGCCGCGCCGGCTTCCCCCGGGCGGAGACCTGGGAGACCGGGAACCATCCGGCCGTCTACGGCTGCTGGCCTGCCTCCGATCCGGACGCGCCGGTGCTGCTCGTGTACAGCCATCACGACGTCCACGCGGTCGACCCCTCCGAATGGCGTGTCACCCGGCCCTTCTCCGCGCTGCCCGGTCCCGGCCACCTGTACGGGCGCGGCACGTCCGACGCCAAGGGACAGGTCATGTGCCACTTGTGGGCCCTGGCCGCCCACCTGGCCGAACGCCGTGCGACGGGCCACGCCCGGGCACCGGCCGTGACGGTGAAATACCTCGTCGAGGGAGAGGAGGAGATCGGCTCCGTGCACCTCGCCGACTGCTTGGCGCAGCACGCGCGGGAACTGCGCGCGGACGTGGTCATGGTCTCCGACTCGATGCTCTGGTCCCTGGACCAGGCCGCCGTCTGCGCCATGGTCCGCGGGTCGGTGACCGCGTCCCTCACCGTCCGCGGGGCCAGGCACGCCCTCCACAGCGGGGCCGTCTCCGGGGCCGCCTCGAACGCCGCCTCCGAGCTGTGCAGGGTCCTGAACGAGCTGAGTGACGAATCCGGCCGGGTCACCCTGCCCGGCTTCTACGACGCGGTGGCCGAGCCGGGGCCGGCCGTCCGGGCGGCACTGGACACACTGCCCTTCGACCTGCCGTCCTGGCTCGCCGGCACCGGCACCTTCGCCGCTCCCGGCGAGGCGGGGTTCTCGGCGCCGGAGCGGCTCTGGGTCCGGCCTTCCTTCGAGATCGCCCGGCTCACCGCCGGCCGGACGGACGCGCCGGCCCTCGGACTGATCCCCGCGCGGGCGGGTGCGGACCTGCTGTTCCGGCTCGTTCCCGACCAGCGCGCCGACCGGGTCGCCGAGCAGCTCCGGACCTGGCTGCGCGAGCACCGGCGGCCGGGATACACGTACGACCTGGACATCGCCCGGACCATCTCGGACCCCTACAGGACGCCTGCCGGGCATCCGGCCCTGACGGCCCTGCACAGGGCCGTCAGTCATGCCTACGGCGCGCCGGCGCTGCTGATCGGGAACGGCGGGGCCGCCCCTGCCGCCCAGCTCGCCCGGGCCTGCGACGCGCCCGTGCTCTTCTTCGGACCGGGCCTGCCCGGGGACCACTGGCACGGGCCCGACGAGCGCGTCGACATCCGGGCCCTCCGCCTCGGCACCCGCGTGCTCGCCCGGTTCCTCCGCGAGCTGCCGGCCGGAGCCCGCGCAGCTGCGGGTCAGGCGGCGCGCTGAGGCCGGTGGAGCTCGGGCTGCCCGAAGAGGAGGGCGTAGCCGTCGGGGAGTCGGCGGAGGATGCGGGCGAGGAGGTCGGGTCCGGCGAGGCGTGAGACGGCGGCGAGGACCGCGCCGGTGTCCCAGCGGGCGGTGGCCGGGGTGGCCCCGGTGCGGGCGGCCATGTCCTTGATGAAGCCCCAGCCGGTGAGCTGTTCGGTGTCCGGGATCTGCGCGGTGAAGACGAGGGCGGCCTCGACGGGCAGGCGTTGGGCGAGGGCGACGCGTTCGTCTCCGGTGATCTGCCGGCCGAGGGCGCTCAGGACGGTGCGGACGGCTTCCGCGGCGCGTTCGCGTGTGGGGTAGGCGCCTTCGTAGCGCACGTGTTCCAGCATTTCCTCGTGCGTCACGGTGGATGCTGCCGGGTGCGCGTGGAGCTGGTCGTGCATGTCGGTGCGGTTGCCTTTCTCGGAGGGCCCGGGCTGGGCGGGCAATGGTCAGACGGACTGGGGGTGGCCGAAGAGGAGGTCGTAGCCGGGCGGGAGCTGGAGCAGGGCCTCCCGGGTGAGGGTGTCGCCCGCTGCCGCGGCGACGGTGGAGAGGACCGCGCCGATGTCCCAGAGGGCTGTCTTCTCGGTGGCCCCGTCGATCCAGGCCGCGGTCGCGCGGACGAAGCGTTCGGGCGAGAGCGGTTCTGCGGCCTGCAGGGGGTTCAGGAGGATCAGGGCGTAGGTCTCGGGGAGCCGGGCGGCGAGTTCGGCGCGGACGGTCCCGACGAGGTGGGCGCCCAGCAGGGCCAGGACGACACGGGCAGCTCGTTCGGCGTCCTCCCGGGTCTTGTACTCGCCGCGTTCCTGGACTTGTGCCAGGAACGCTTCCGGGCGCATCGCCATCACGTCACCTCCGGGAGGGTGAGGGGATGAGAGGTGCGGCGGACGGGGGTGCCGGAGGGGGGTCGGTTCCCCCGTCCTCCGCCGCTGGTCGCCGGTCTGTCAGCCGGAGATCTGCTTGCGGTCGGCGCCGCCCCCGATGGTCACCTTGCGGGGCTTGGCCCGCTCGGCGATCGGGATGCGCAGGGTCAGGACACCCGCTTCGTAGTCGGCCTCGATGTTCTCGGTGTCCAGGGTGTCGGCCAGCATGACCTGACGGGAGAAGACACCCAACGGGCGCTCGGAGAGCTCCATCTGCACACTGTCGGACTTCCCCGTGGGCCGGCGCTCGGCCCTCACCGTCAGCATGTTCCGCTCGACGTCGATGTCGATCGCCTCGGTGCTCACACCGGGAAGGTCGAAAGCGATCACGTAGGCATCGCCCTGGCGGTAGGCGTCCATCGGCATGACGGACGGCTTCGACCAGGTGCCCGACGTACCGGACAGCTGCTGGACGATGCGGTCCATCTCGCGGAACGGGTCGGTGCGCATCAACATCGCGAAACACCTCCAGTTGGTTCAGGCAGGAACTGCCAATGCGCTTCAACGTGCTTCCGTTGTAACATGTCATCGAAATGATGACAAGCAGGGTGTCACCCGAACGATGACAGCGCGATGGAGAGAGACATGAACGAGCCCGCGCAGCCGGCCCCGCCGATCCCCTTCACAGCCGCGGCCGCGGCCCTGGCGACCATTCGCCAGGCCGTCAGTGAGGCCGCGCGGCAATCCGGCACGGATCCCGCTGCGCCCGCCGGACCCGCCCCGCTCCCGGATTCCGGTCCGCAGGCTGCGCTGGCCGCCCTGGCCTCGCTGCGGGAGATCCGTGAGCAGCTCGCCGGCTGGGAGAGCGGCCTGATCGAGGCCGCCCGGGGCCGGGGCGCGAGCTGGGCCGACCTGGCCGCACCTCTCGGCGTGGCCAGCCGCCAGGCAGCCGAACGCCGCTACCTCCGCCTGCGGCCCGGGACCGCCGGCAGTACCGGTGAGGAGCGGGTCCAGGCCACCCGCGACTCGCGCGCCGCCGAGCGCACCGTCACCACCTGGGCCCGGGACAACGCGGCCGACCTGCGCCGGCTCGCCGGGCAGGTCACGTCACTCGCCGGCCTGCCCGCCACCGCCCAGGGCGCCGTCGGCGACCTGAACACGGCACTGGCCGAGAACGACGCGGCGCGCCTCCTCCAGCCCCTGACCGACAGCCGCCCCCACCTCATGCGCCCCGAGGACGCCGAGCTCGCCGACCGTATCGACGCCATGACCCGCCACACCCAGCAGCTCCGCCAGGACACCCGCGACCAGCGCAACACCTGACCCGGGGCAAGCCGCAGCCGAGGCTCCCGGCCCCGGGCCTCACAGGCCGGCCGCGGCCTTCTCCCGCAGCGACTCCCACGCCCGGTCGCGCAGTTCGGGACACAGCAGCACCTCTACCGCTGTGCAGGCGAGTGCTTCCGCCGCCGCGAGCAGGACGTGGCGCCCGCGCGCGGACGCGGCCGCGCCGGCGAAGAGCGGGGTGTGGTCGGAGCCGTCGGCCGCGTCCATGATGGCGATGAACGGGTGGATGGCCGGTACGCGCGTGCTCACGTTGCCGATGTCGGAGGACCCCAGGTACACGCCGGGTTCCGGTTCCGTCAGCTGGATCCCGGCCCGCGCCAGGTGTCCGGCGAAGCGGGCGGACAGCTCCGGGTTGTCGCGGAAGTGCTCGCAGCGCCCGCCCACCCGCTCCACCGTGACCCGGGTCCCCGTGGCCGCGGCGGTCCCTTCGGCGCACCGCTCCAGCTCGGCCGCGAGTTCCTCCAGGGCTGCCGTGGTCGCGCCGCGGAGCCCGAACTGTCCCTCCGCGTATTCGGGCACGATGTTGGTGGCCCGCCCGCCGTCGGTGATGATTCCCTGGACGTGGGAGCCGGACGGGAGCCGACGGTGCAGGACACCGAGCGTGTTGAACAGCTGGATCAGCGCGCCCAGTGCGTCGATGCCGTCGGTCGGGTTGCCGGTGGGGTGGGCTGCGCGCCCGTGGAATCCCACGCGCACCAGGGCGCTGGCCGTGAGCGGGGCCCACGACCAGCTGTAGACGCCGGGATGCACCATCAGGGCGGCGTCCACGCCGTCGAACACCCCGGCGTCCACCAGCGTGACCTTGCCGCCGCCCCGCTCCTCCGCGGGTGTCCCGACGGCCAGCAGGGAGCCCTGCGGGTCGCCGAGGGCGGCCCGCAGGGAGAGGGCCGCCCCCAGCCCGGCCGCGGCGATCAGGTTGTGCCCGCAGGCGTGGCCGAGCCCCGGCAACGCGTCGTACTCCATGAGCAGTGCCACCCGCGGTCCCCGGCCGTCGCCGGCGGACGCGGTGAACGCGGTGGGCAGGCCGGCCGTCCCGCGGTCGACCCGGAAGCCCTCCAGCGCGAGCTCCGATGCGAGCAGGGCGGCCGCCCGGTGCTCCTCGTACGCCGGCTCGGGGTCGCGGTGGAGGGTCAGGGCGACGTCCCAGAGGCGGTCGGCACGGGCCGCGACCTCCTGCCGGATCCGGTCGCACACCGCTCCGAGGCCGTCGGCTTCGGGGTGGGCGGCGCAGGGTGCGGTGCGGTCGGGGTGCTCGGGCATTGGGGTACCTCCGTGGGGGTGTGCCGGTCCCCTCCCGTGCGTGTTCCACCGCAGCGGCTTCTGATGCGCATCCCCGGCTCCCCGGGGCGCGCGGTGCTACGGGGTGTCGTCCTTGAGCCAGTCCGGTGTCCTGAAGCGTCCGCCCGCGTACATCGGAAGGGTCACCGACTCCCCGTAGCGGGCCAGCTGGCTCCAGGGGCGGTTGATGCCCGCGGAGCCGTAGGCGCGTGTCCGGGCGACGGCCTCCAGGTCCAGAACGTCGACGAGGATCTCCTCGCCGGGGCCGGCCTGCTGGCGCACGATTCCCTCCGGGTCGACGACGGTGCTCAGGCCGACCCCGGCCGGGTCGGCGGCGTTGACGTTGACGATGTAGACCTGGTTGGTCCAGGCGTTGGCGCGGGCGCAGACCAGTTCCATCTCCCGGTCGCGGGTGGGGGTGAGGGTGGGCTGGATGACGATCTCCGCTCCCAGCCAGGCGAGCTGGCGGACGGTTTCGGGGAAGGAGCCGTCGTAGCAGACGGCCAGGCCGACCCGGCCCGCGCCGGGGATGTCGAAGACGGTGAACTCACGTCCGGGGGTGGTCTTCTCGTACGGCTGCCAGGGGAAGACCTTGCGGTAGCGGGCGGCTATCTCGCCTTCGGGTGAGACGGCGAGGGCCGTGTTGTGGATGTGTCCGTCCTCCGTGCGCTCGTACACGCTTCCCGGGACGAGCCACAGGCCGGTCTCCACGGCCAGGGCGCAGATCCGCTCGGTGAGCGGGCCCGGGACCGAGACGGCGGCCCGTTCCATCCAGTCTTCGGCGGCCGGGTGGAGGAGGGTCCCTTCCGCGGCGAGCAGCAGTTCGGGTACGACGACCAGCTGGACATGGGGGAACAGGGCGCGGGTGCTGCGGACCTGGTCGGCGAAGCGCTGCCAGCTCGCTTCGAGGTCGTGGGGTACGGGCCTGGTCTGGATGGCGGCGATGGCGAGCGTGCGCATGGGGCGTCAGTCCTCGGTGATGGTGAGTGCGGCCACGGCCGTGCGGCCGTCCCGGAAGAAGCGGTGGAAGCGGGAGCGGGCGGCGGTCAGGGCCAGGGCTCCGGTGGCGATGGAGCCGGCGCCGAGGAGGAAGACTCCGCCGATGCCGTGGAAGGAGGTGCTGCCGTAGCCCGGGTCGTACATGTCGTGGGCGCTGCGTGCGAAGGCGGCGAGCATGATCAGCCCGCCCAGCAGGGGCAGGATCCCGCGCAGCAGCAGGTCGCGGAGCGAGTGCCGCAGCCGTCCGCGGAAGTACCAGACGCAGGCGAGTGCGGTGGTGCCGTAGTAGCAGGCGATCAGCAGTCCGACGCAGAGGATCGCGTCGCCGAGGAAGTCGGTGGATACGGACGTGAACAGGACGAGGAGGCAGGCGGCGGTACCGCCGGCGAAGAGGGTCCCGAACCCTGGGGTGCGGTGCCGGGGATGAATGCGGGCGAAGCAGGAGGGCAGGGCACCGTGGGCTGCCATGGACAGGGTGCCGCGGGACGAACCGACGAGGCTGGTGAGGAGGGCGGAGACCGCGGACACGCAGACGGCCAGCTGCATCACCTTGGCCAGTACCGGGCCGAGGACGGGCGGGGCGAGCGTGGACAGGACGTCGGCGGCGTTGTCGGGGTTGCCGAGCCCGATGCCGGCGGTGCCGGTCCCGGCGAAGCCGATGGCCGCGAAGGCGGTGAACAGGTAGGTCCCCAGAAGCACGAGGGTGGAGAGTACGGCGGCCTGGCCGGCGACGCGTTCCCCGTCGCGCGTCTCCTCGTTCGCGGTGATCAGCGCGTCCCAGCCCCAGTAGATGAACAGGCACAGCATCACCGCCTCGGCGAACGGGCCGAAACCCGGGAAGGCGAAGGGGTTGAGCCACCCCAGGGTCGGGGTGACGGCGCCGTGGCGGACGAGGGCGACGGCGCCGAAGCCGAGCAGCGCGGCCAGCTGCAGTCCGAGCAGTACGTACTGGACTGTGGCCGAGAGGTGCAGGCCCCGGTGGGCGATAGCCGTCACCGCCGCCAGCAGCCCCACCGCGGTGATCGTCACGGCGGCGCCGCTGTCGGCGAGGGAGTCCAACCCGAGCAGGTCGAGCAGGTGGACGGCACCGACCTGGGAGAGGGCCGTCATCGCGATGAACGTGGCGGCCTGCACCACCCAGCCGCCGGTGAACCAGCCGGTCAGCGGTCCGAACGCCCGCGTGGTCCATACGAAGGTGGTGCCGCAGTCCGGCATCTCCCGGTTCAGCTCACGGAAGGCGAACGCGGTCAGCAGGATCGGGACGAATCCCAGCAGCAGCGCGGCCGGGGCCAGGTCCCCCACGGCCAGGGTCACGAAGCCGAGGGTCACGGCGATGCTGTAGGCCGGGGCGACACAGGAGAGCCCGAGGGTGACGGAGGCGAGCAGCCCCACCGAGCCGCCGCGCAGCCCCTTGTCCGGGGCGGACCCAGGCCCGGTTCTGGCCTCGGCGTCGTTCAGGTCGCGCATGGTTCCTCCACAGGACGCAGATTGTTAAACGCAGATTTAAGAGCTGCACCGCTGGGACGTCAAGGGATGGGGAGCTATTGTTAAATCCAGATGCAACTGAAGGACGAGGGAGAACGGCGTGGCCACGAGGAAGGGCAGCAACAAGGAGGCCCGCCGGGCCGAGCTCAGCAGGGCGGTGGAGCGCGCCTTGGTCACGCGCGGGCTGGAAGGCCTGCGCCTGCGTGACGTCGCGGAGGAGGCGGGGGTGACCCCCGCCGCCGTGCTCTACTACGGCGACCTGGACGCCCTGGTCCACGAGACCTACCAGCAGGCGATCGAGCGCTACAGCCGGGAGCGCGAGCAGGCCGCGAACCGCTTCACGGACGCCCGCGGGCAACTCGCGGCGTGCATCGACAAGGGGGTCGCGAGCGGGCCGGAGGACACGCTCACCCGGCTGCTCTTCGAGTACTGGCCCCGCTGCCTGCGCGACGCGAAGGCAGCGGCCCTGGACAGCGCACTGACCGAACGCCAGATCGCCGTGTACTCCGGCATCCTGGTCCTGGGCCAGGCCCAAGGGCACTTCACCCTGCAGGATCCGCCCCGGCTGCTGGCCGCCAGCTTCGTCGCCATGGAGGACGGCTACCAGATGGAGGTCCTCGCGGGTCGCCGCTCCCGTGCCGAGGTGATCACGGCCCTGCACGCCTACGCGCGAGCCGTCACGGGACACGACGTGAGCGGTCACGCCTGATACGGGCCGGCCCGCGTGTCAGCGGCGGTGGCGGTGGTGCCGGCGGCGGCCGTGGTGCCGGCGGCGGCCGTGGCGGCTCAGTGGACGGCCGGTCCGCTCGTCACGGCCGTCCAGCGGCCCCCGTTCACCGCGTACACCGTCAGCCGGCGGGTGACCGTGTCGCCGCTCCCGTCGAAGGCGACGCGGCCCGTGACTCCGTCGAAGCCCAGCCGTGCCACGGCCGGCGGCAGTTTCGCCCGGGCGTCGCCGGGGAGGGTGCCGCCGTTGGACGTCACGACCGCCTTCACCGCCTCGATGAGAGTCCAGGTCGCGTCGTACGCGTACGGCCCGTACCAGCCGGCCGCTTCCGGGTACCCCGCTTCGCGGTATCGGGCGAGGAAGTCCTGTCCCGCCGTCGATTCCTCCGCGGCCGCACCGATGTTGGTCGCGAGGTCGCCCTCGGCCTTCGGGTTCGCCGTCAGGTACTGCTGGTCGAAGATGCCGTCGCCGCCCATGAGGGGGACGTTCGCCCCGGACCGCTTCAGCTGCTGGGAGAGGGGTGCCGCGGTGTCGTAGTAGCCGCCGAAGTAGACGGCGTCGGCTCCCGCGGACCGCACCCTCCCCGCGAGGCCCGCGAAGGCCCGTTCCGCGGGGTCGACCCGCTCCGTGCCGACGACGGTCCCGCCGAGCTTCGTGAACTCGGCCGTGAATCCGGAGGTGAGGGCGGTGCCGTGGGCGCTCCCGTCGTCCACCACGTACACCTTGGTCTTCTTGGCCCCGCCGTGCAGGTAGCGGGCGGCGAACGGCCCCTGGTCGACGTCCGTCGCGACGGTGCGGAAGTAGGTCGAGTACGGACGCGTGGCGGCGCCCGCGGCCCAGTCGCGGCCCAGTGTCAGCACGGGGTCGGTGTTGCCCGGTGACACGACGGCCATGTTCGCCTGCGCGAGCGGCGCCACCAGGGTCTTGGCGACGACGGAGTTGAGGGGGCCGACCACCCCGAGCACCTTCTCGTCGGCGACGAACCGGGCCGCGTTGGAAGCGCCCTTCGCGGCGTCGGCCCCGTCGTCCAGGGCCTTGATCTCGAAGTTCACCCCGGGGACGTGTCTGGTTTCGTTGGCCGTCCTGGCGGCCAGCTCCGCCGAGTTCCTGATGCCGACGCCCATGGAGGCCAGTCCACCGCTGAGTGGCGCGTCCACCCCGATCACCACGGTGACGGAGGAGGCCGCCGACCCGCTGCCGGCCGCCGCGCCCCCGCCGCGCGGAGCGTCCTCGCCACGGGTGAGGGTCCAGGTCAGGACGGAACCGGTGGCGAGCGTGGCCAGCACCGCGGCCAGGACCACCGAGCGCCGGGACGGGCGCGCGCGCCTCGTGGACTCCGGCCGGGGGCGCCTCGGGCTGCCGGTGCCCGCACCGGCGGCGGGGTCCAGGACCGTCGGGGTCCGCGACGCCCGGGGGTCCGGAGCGTGCGAGGAGGCGTCCGGGGAGGCGGGCTCGGCTTCGTGCCCCGGCCCGGACGCGCGGCGGACGGGCGCGGCGGACCGCAGTACGCCTGCCAGCATCTCGGCCGCTTCCTCGGCACTCACGCGCCGCGCCGGGTCCTTGGTCAGGAGGGCGTCCAGCACGGGCGCGAGCGGTCCCGCGTGGAGTGCCGGCCGGTGCGGGCGGGTGAAGACGGCCACGGCGAGGGCGTGCAGACCGTCCGCGTCGAACGGCGGCTGCCCCTCGACCGCGTGGTACAGGGTCGCCCCAAGGGCCCACAGGTCGTTGGCCGGAGTCGGGCGCTTGCCCTCCAGCTGCTCCGGCGGCATGTAGTGCGGCGTGCCGATCACGGTCCCGCTGCGGCTCAGCTTGGTCGTGGCGTCCGACAGGTGGGCGATGCCGAAGTCCGTCAGGACGACACGGTCCTTGGTGAGGAGCACGTTGTCCGGCTTGATGTCCCGGTGGACGATACGGGCCCTGTGCGCCTCGGTCAGCGCGTCGAGCACGGCGGCGCCGATCTCGGCCACGCGCTGTACGGGCAGCCGCCCGGCGTCGCGGATGGCTGCGGCCAGGGACTGCCCGCGGACCAGCTCCATCACGATGACGGGCGCGCCCCTGTGCTCCACCACGTCGTGGACGGTGATGATCCCGGGGTGGCTGAGGGTGACCGCTGCGCGTGCCTCGCCGACGAACCTGCGGAGCAGCTCGGCGCGGTCGGCGTCCTCCATGCCTGGCGGGAAAAGGATCTCCTTGACCGCGACCTCACGTCCGAAGAGGTGCTGGTCGAGGCCACGCCAGACCCGGCCCATACCGCCCTGGCCGATACGTTCGACCAGCTGGTACCGGCCGGCGATGAGTTCGGGGTTCTGCTCGGTCACGCGCACACTCTAGGTGCTGCTGGGCCGATCAGGTGACACAAGGAGTGGCCTGATCCCGCCCATCGCGGACGCCCGGTGAGGCCGCCGTGACGCGGGTCCGGCGAGGCCCGGTCCCTCGCGCAGTCGTTTCGCTGCCGGCGACCGGGCTCCGGAGCGCTTGACCGGTCGTCAGATGCAGGCGGTCGCCTTCCCGTTCTGCCGCCTTCGCCATCCAGGCTCCGAAATCCGTTGCCGCAGACAGGGTTTGAGGATCGCAGGCGTGGACAGACGCGACGGTGACGGTGGCACGTCTCTCCAGTACGGCGAACGTCGCCGCTGGTGACCGTGGGCGGCACCGCTCCCCGGGGTGCCGTCCACGGGCCGCCGCCACGTGTAACCCCTCGTCGTCCCGCCGCACGCGAGCCGCGCAGCCGACGTCCGTGCCTCCCCGCGGATCCGGTCCGGCCGAGCCCCCGGCGCTCGCTGTCCACGCAGTGGTCCCCGGGCCGCCGGCGGGACGACGACCGCCCCGCCGACAGCGACGCGGGTCAGTCGACGACCTCCACTCCGATGACGCAGGTGTCGTCGTCGGTGTCGGACCAGCTCCGGGTGAGCAGGGCGTCGAGCCTGCCGTCGAGGTCGCCGCCGCCGCCGGCCGCCGTCTCCAGCAGGTGGGCCAGGGATTCCTGTACGGAGGCGTCCCGGCGCTCGACGAGTCCGTCGGTGAACATCAGCAGGGTGTCCTGCCGTTCGAGCCGTACCTCGTGCTCGGTGTACGTCACGTCGGGCAGCGCTCCCAGGAGCAGTCCGTCGACGAGGGGGAGCGCCTGCGCCTCGCCCTTCCTGACCAGTACGGGCGGCAGGTGACCCGCGCGGGCCCAGCGCATGACGCGGGTCCGCGGATCGTAGAGGCCGCAGACGGCGGTCGCGGTGAGCTGCTTGGTCAGGTGGTGGGTGACGGTGTTGAGCCAGGACATCAGCTGCGCGGGACCCGCTCCGGTGACGGCGAGGCCGCGCAGCGCGTTGCGCAGGACGACCATTCCGGTCGCGGCCTCGATGCCGTGACCGGCCACGTCACCCACCGACAGCATGATCAGGCCCGAGGGCAGGACCAGGGTGTCGTACCAGTCGCCGCCGACCAGGGACTCCGTCTCGGCGGGCCGGTATCGGACGGCGACGCTCAGCCCCGGCGCCTCCACGTGGTGGTGCGGGGGCATGATGGCGTGCTGGAGCTGGAGGGCGAGCCTGTTGCGTTCGGCCGATTCGGCTTCGGTGAGCGCCAGTTGGTCCCGGGTCGCGGCGAGGGCCACCTCGGTCCAGTGCTGCGCCGAGATGTCCTGGTAGGCGCCGCGTACGGCGTGCAGCCTCTGGGCCGCGTCGAGGACGGGCTCGGCGACGACCCGGATGTGCCGCAGGATGCCGTCGGACCGGCGCAGGCGCAGGTTGACGGAGGCCGGGCGCCGGTAGCGCAGGACGGTGCGCAGGAAGCGGCCGAGTGCGTCGGAATCGTCGGGGTGGGCGTAGTGGGGCAGGTCGCTCAGCGGCACGGGGGGTGCGGTGCTCGGGAGTCCGTGGAGGGCGTAGAGCTCGGAGTTCCAGGTCACCGCGCCGGTGGCGAGGTTCTCTTCGAAGCCGCCGATGCGGCCCAGGCGCTGGGCGTGCTGGAGCAGGTTCGCCAGCCGGGCGGCCTCGTCCTCGATCCGCCAGATGAGCAGGACGGCGGCGCCGTGCCGGCTGACACTGATGTCGGCGACCGAGGTCAGGGGGATCTGGTCGACCAGGGCGGTCAGGCTCATGCGTTCGGCGCGGAACGGTTCGCCGGTGGCGTGCACCCGCTCGACGGTTTCGAAGAGCCCGTTCTCGCCGGCGGCCATCGGGTAGGCCTCCAGCAGCAGTGCGCCGTTGACGTCTCCGCGGGCTCGGCCGACGGGGTCGACGAACCGGCTGTTCACGTGGCGGATGCGGAAGTCGGCCAGTTGTCCGGCCGGGTCGAGGACCGGGGTCAGGATGATGGTCGGGTCGCGCAGTCCCTCGGCGAGACCGATCAGCTCCGATACGTCGGGAAGCAGTCCCTCCGCTGCCGTGGCCTCGGTGCGCGGTGCCGTGTCCAGGGTGTGGGCACACAGTTCGGCCAGCGCCTCGACCTGGCGCCGGATCTGCGGCGGCTGCGGCGGCAGGGGCCCGGGCCAGCAGACTTCGAGGACACCGAGCACGCGTCCGCCGGTACCGGCGGGCACGGCCATCCGGCCCCCGTCGGGCCACAGCCGGTGGCCGACCGAGGGGATGCCCTCGCGCCCCAGGTCGGAGATGGTCACCGGGGCGCGCTCGCCCAGGGCCTGGCGGGGGACGGTCGCGACGCCCGGAGGAACGTGTCGCCAGCGGGCGGCCTCCTCCGGGGGGAAACCCGCGTGCCCGGCGAGGTCCAGCGAGCCGTCGGGGGCCGCGGCCCACACGGCGACCGCGACCGCTCCCAGCGGGCTGAGCGCGTTGGCCAGCAGGGAGTCGGCCACGGCTTGGGTGTCGGCCGCGGCGAGGACCCCGCTCTCGGCGGTGCGCAGCCGTACGGACACGGTGGGGGCCTGCGGGGCCTGCGGGGCGGGCAGGGCCGCCGCGGTGCGTTCGACGAACTCGGCGGCGACCTCGCTGACGTGGTCGCGGGCCGCCTGGTTGACGATGTCCGCGGCGAGTTCGAGGAGGGACACCTCGGCCTCCCGGCGCAGCTCGTCGAGCTGGTGGGCCGCGGCGGCGGGCGTGCAGTTCAGCCGTCCCATCAGGATGCCCTTGGCCAGCTCGACCAGCGCCCGGCCATCGGCGGCCGCGTGGGCCTCCCGTACTTCCCGGCGCAGGCGCTCGACCGTGGCGACGAGCCGGCCCAGGGGGGACGGTGCCTGCTGCGGAAGGCGGGGCAGCGGCAGCTCGTCGGCCCGTGTCCCGGGGGGCGGGGAGGTGTGCGAGAAGGTCACCGTACCGCCGCTTCCTCGACGGCCCGGCCGGGCCGGGTCAGCCAGTGGCGGACGCGTGCGATGACGTCGTCCGCGTCCACGGGCTTCGTGACGTAGTCGCTGGCGCCGGCGGCGAGGCTCTTCTCCCGGTCACCGGGCATCGCCTTGGCCGTGACGGCGATGATGGGCAGCTCGGCGTACTCGCTCATGCGGCGGATCTCCGCGGTGGCGGCGTAGCCGTCCAGCTCGGGCATCATGACGTCCATCAGGATGATGTCGACGCCGGGGTTGCGGGTGAGCGTCTCGATGCCCTTGCGGCCGTCCTCCGCGCGCAGTACCCGCATGCCGTGGAGTTCCAGGATGCCGCTGAGGGCGAAGAGGTTGCGTGCGTCATCGTCGACGACGAGGACGGTGCGTCCGGCGAGGTCGCCGTCGAGCACCTGGGGCGGGTGCTCGCCGCTCTCCCCCGGGCCGACGAGCGGCAGGACCTCCCCCGGGGCCTCGGCGGACAGGTGCAGCACGATGCGTTCGCGGAGTTCGTCGAGGCTGCTGAGCACCTCCAGACGCCGCGACGCGGCCCGCTCGCGCAGGGCCTGCTCCTGGCCGTCTTTCAGGCGGGGGTTGTTGTGCGCCAGGACCGGCAGGGAGCCGAGCGCCGGGTCCCCGTCGAGGGCGTCGAGGAAGCGCAGGGCCTCGCCGTCGGGCATGTCGAGTTCGAGGACGACGCAGTGGAAGGGCTCGGCTGCCAGCACGGCGGCGGCTTCCTGCGAGCTGGTCGCGCCGACCACCTGCATGCCGCTGTGCTCCCCGCTCCCGGCGTGGCGCGGCACGAGGTCGCGCTCGGCGCTCTCGGCGACGAGGGAGAGCAGGCCGCCCATGCGTTCCTCGATGACGAGGAGGCGCCTGGGCGGGCGCGGCCGGCCCCCGGGGGCGTCGCCGTCGGCCTCGCGACGCGGTTCGGGCGTCCGGTACGCGCCGCCGGACGGGGACGGCGCCGCGGCGGCGGGGAGGGCCGCCGGGCCCTCGTCGAAGCCGGCGTGGCTGACCGGGAGGTACAGGGTGAAGGTGCTGCCCTGTCCGGGGGTGCTCTCCGCGCTCACGGCTCCGCCCAGCAGTTGGGCGATCTCGCGGGTGATGGAGAGACCGAGTCCCGTGCCCCCGTACTTGCGGCTCGTGGTGCCGTCGGCCTGCTGGAAGGCACCGAACACGGATTCCAGCTGCTGTTCCGGGATGCCGATGCCGGTGTCGCGGACACGGAAGGCCATCACGCTCCCCCGGCGGAGCACGTCGGCCGGGACCTCGGCCTCACCGGCGCGTTCGATGCGCAGCTCGACGCCGCCGCGCTCGGTGAACTTGACCGCGTTCGAGAGCAGGTTCCGCAGGACCTGGCGCAGCCGGGAGTCGTCGGTGAACAGGTCGGCGGGTGCGTCGGGGGCGGTGGTGACGGTGAAGTCGAGGCTCTTCTGCGTGGTCATCGGCCGGAAGGTGGCCTCGACGTACTCCAGGAGCTGCGGCAGGTGGACGCGTTCGGGGTGGATGTCCATCTTGCCCGCCTCGACCTTGGACAGGTCGAGGATGTCGTTGATCAGCTGGAGCAGGTCCGAGCCGGCAGAGTGGATGATCCCGGCGTACTCGACCTGCTTCGGGGTGAGGTTGCGGGAGGGGTTCTGGGCGAGCAGCTGGGCGAGGATGAGCAGGCTGTTGAGGGGGGTGCGCAGTTCGTGGCTCATGTTCGCAAGGAACTCGGACTTGTACTTCGAGGCCAGTGACAACTGCTGGGCTCGGTCCTCGAGTTCCTGCCGCGCCTGTTCGATCTGGAGGTTCTTCGCCTCGATGTCGTGGTTCTGGCTGGCCAGCAGAGCCGCCTTCTCCTCCAGTTCGGCGTTGGAACGCTGCAACTCCTCCTGCTGGTCCTGGAGTTCGGCGGAGCGGGCCTGGAGCTCGGCGGTCAGACGCTGGGATTCACCGAGGAGCTCGTCGGTGCGGGCGTTGGCCACGATGGTGTTCACGTTGACGCCGATGGTCTCCATCAGCTGGCTGAGGAAATCGCGGTGGACGGGCGTGAACGAGGAGAACGAGGCGAGTTCGATCACACCGAGGACCTGGTCGTCGACGACGATCGGCAGGATCATCAGACTGCCGGGTGTGGTGTGGCCGAGTCCGGACGAGATGACGTAGTTGGCGGGTACCTGGTCGGTGGAGATGATCCGGTGGCTGCGGGCCGCCTGGCCGACGAGGGAGTCACCGAGGGCGAAGCGGCGCGCCACTCCGTCGGACGGGGAGCGCCCGTACGAGCCGACGAGCGTGAGCATCGTGCCCTGCGGGGTGTCCTCGGCGAGGTAGAAGGCGCCGTACTGGGCAGCCACCAGAGGCGTCAGCTCGTCCATGACGAGTTCGGCGACGACCGCGAGGTCACGGTGGCCCTGCATCAGGCCCGAGATCAGCGCCAGGTTGGACTTCAGCCAGTCCTGCTCCTGGTTGGCGCGGGTGGTCTCCCTCAGCGAGCCGACCATGGAGTTGATGTTGTCCTTGAGGTCGCCGACCTCGCCCGGCGCGTCC
Organism: Streptomyces sp. NPDC053432; assembly: GCF_055585365.1. Classification (NCBI taxonomy): domain Bacteria; kingdom Bacillati; phylum Actinomycetota; class Actinomycetes; order Kitasatosporales; family Streptomycetaceae; genus Streptomyces; species Streptomyces sp. NPDC053432. The sequence continues at coordinate 59,344 of NZ_JBVJKF010000018.1, read as the reverse complement.
ACGGTGATGGAACGGGTGAGGTCGCCTTCGGCGACGGCGCTGGTGACGGCGGCGATGGCGCGCACCTGGCGGGTGAGGTTGCCGGCGAGTTCGTTGACGTTCTCGGTCAGCCGCTTCCAGGTGCCGGAGACGCCTTCCACCTCGGCCTGGCCGCCGAGCCGTCCCTCGCTGCCGACCTCGCGGGCCACGCGGGTGACCTCGGCCGCGAAGGCCGAGAGCTGGTCGACCATCGTGTTGATGGTGGTCTTCAGCTCCAGGATCTCGCCGCGCGCGTCCACGTCGATCTTCTTCGACAGGTCGCCGTTGGCCACGGCGGTCGTCACGAGCGCGATGTTGCGGACCTGGTTGGTCAGGTTGTTCGCCATCGAGTTGACGTTGTCGGTGAGGTCCTTCCAGGTGCCCGCCACATTGGGCACGCGGGCCTGACCCCCGAGGCGGCCCTCGGTGCCGACCTCACGGGCCACGCGCGTCACCTCGTCGGCGAACGCGGACAGCGTGTCGACCATCGTGTTGATGACCCCGGCGAGCGCGGCGACCTCGCCCTCGGCCTCCACCGTGATCTTCTGCGACAGGTCGCCCCGGGCGACAGCGGTGGCGACCTGGGCGATCGAGCGCACCTGGCCCGTCAGGTTGTACGCCATCACGTTGACGTTGTCGGTGAGGTCCTTCCAGGTCCCGGAAACGCCCTGGACCTTGGCCTGACCGCCGAGGTTGCCCTCCGTACCGACCTCGCGCGCCACGCGGGTCACCTCGTCGGCGAACGCGGACAGCTGGTCGACCATCGTGTTGATGGTGGTCTTCAGCTCCAGGATCTCGCCGCGCGCGGTGACGGTGATCTTCTGGGAGAGGTCACCCTGGGCGACGGCGGTGGCGACCTGCGCGATGTTGCGGACCTGGTCGGTGAGGTTTCCGGCCATGAAATTGACCGAATCCGTGAGGTCCAACCACGCTCCGTCGACGCCGGGAACTTCGGCCTGACCGCCCAGCGTCCCCTCGGTGCCCACTTCCCGCGCCACCCTCGTCACCTCGGAAGTGAACAGCGACAGCTGCTTGACCATCCCGTTGAAGACGGTGGCGATCTCCCCGAGGAGCCCCTGCGCCGCATCGGGCAGCCGGGTGCGGAAATCTCCGTCCCGTACGGCCGTGAGCCCCTCCAGCAGCAGCCGGAGCTCCGACTCGGTGATGCCGCCCTCACCGGCCACCGCTGGCGCTCCGCCCGGTGCCCCGGCGCCAGTCCGCTCAGCCATCGCCCACCTCACTCTCGACGTACCCGACGGGTGAAGGCTAACCCCCGCTCGACGTGCGCCACGGCCGTCGCCTGCCTCCCCGCCGCCCGGTCCGGCCCCCGGGGACCGGTCACGACCGGGATTCCGGAATCCGCACGTGTAAGGCTCGGATACCGGGGCACAAGCGCGGCTGCAGCCATCGACACACAGGGAGGGATCCGCCACCATGCTCCGTTCGGCCGCAGTCGTGAGCCCTGAACGTACGACGGACCACCACACACCGGCCCCTACGCCGGTCACCCCGGCCGAGGCCGCCCCCGACGCCCCGCTCCCCCGGATCGAGCAGGCCCGGGAGGTCGCGCCGGCGGACGCCAGGGAGCTGTCGAGGCTGTTCTTCGGCAAGCTGCGATCCCTGGAGGAGGGCACGCGGGAGTACCAGTACGCCCGCAACACCCTGATCGAGATGAATCTCTCCCTCGTGCACTACGCGGCCCGCCGCTTCCGCACCCGGGTCGCCGGGGGCGGGCTCGACATGAACGACATCATCCAGGTCGGGACGATAGGGCTGATCAAGGCCATCGACCGGTACGAACCGGAGCGCGAGGTCGAGTTCTCGACCCTCGCCCTCCCGTACATCACCGGTGAGATCAAGCGGCATTTCCGCGACACGACCTGGGCCGTCCACGTCCCGCGCCGCCTGCAGGAACTGCGCTCCGTGCTCGCCAAGACGCAGGAGGCCCTCACCGAGACACTGCACCGGGCCCCGACGGTCAAGGAGGTCGCGCAGCACCTCGACCTGTCGGAGGAAGAGGTGCTGGACGGTCTGGTCGCGGCGAACGGCTACACCAGCGGCTCGCTCGACACCGCCAGCGAGACGGACACGGACGCGAGCCGCTCCGCCGCCCTGGCCGACAGGCTCGGCGAGAACGACCCGGGGATGGAGCTCTTCGAGGAGTTCCACACCCTCGCCCCGCTGCTGCGTGAGCTGGCTCCGCGGGACCGGCTGATCCTGAGTCTGCGGTTCGGGCAGGAGAAGACCCAGGCCGAGATCGGCGCCGAACTGGGAATCTCGCAGATGCAGGTCTCCCGGCTGCTCTCCCGCACGCTCGCCCGACTGCGCACCGGAATGCTCACCTCGTAGGAGGTACTGGTGGCCCTGACAGCCGTACCGCTGGAAGACCGCGCCGGCGCTCGCCTGAGCGGCAGCGGAGACCTGGACACCCGGCCCGCGCTGTGCGCGGCACTGACCGAGGTCAGCCGGATGACGGGTCCCGTCGTCCACCTCGACCTGTCCGCTGTGAGTTTCCTCGACACGGCCGCCGTGGCCGCCGTCGTGCAGGCATCGGCCCTCTTGCGCGGCCAGGGCAGGCGCCTGCTGCTCCACCACCCGCCCTACTCGCTCCGCAAGGTGGCGGAGATGTTCCCGGACGAATGTGCCGCGCTGGAGGTCGCAGCATGATCACAGTTCCAGCGGCCGACCGGCCCGGGGCTTTCGTCCATCCCGCGCTGTTCTACCGGAGCCCCGACGAGTACCTCGCCGGCGTGGGCGGATTCGTGCGCACCGCGCTCGCGGCGGCCGAACCGGTCCTGGTCGCCGTACCCCCGCCCCGGCTGGGTCCGCTGCGGGAGAGCCTCGGTGGGGAGGCCGCGGGAGTCGAGTTCGTGGACATGTCGCAGCTGGGCCGCAACCCGGGCCGGATCCTCGCCGCACTCCAGGATTTCGCCGGTCGTCACGAGGGTCGGCCCGCCCGGATCGTCGGCGAACCGATATGGCCCGGCCGTTCGCGGGCCGAGGTGCTGGAGGCCACCCGGCACGAGGCCCTGATCAACACGGCCTTCGCCGGCCGCGACGCCACCATCGTGTGCCCGTACGACGTGGCCGGTCTCTCCGCCGGCGTGGTCGCCGACGCCCGGCGTACGCATCCCACGCTGTGGGGGGCGGGCGGCGAACTGGCGAGCCCCGAGTACACCGACGCCTCCGTCGTGAGCGCTGCATGCGACGTTCCGCTGGTGGAACCGGGCCCGGGAGCGGCGAGCCTGGACTACACGGACGGGGAACTGGCCCGGGTCCGCGAGTTCGCCGAGGCATGGATGCGCGGGACGGCCCTGCCCGCGAGCCGGCGATGCGACCTGGTCCTGGCCATCAGTGAGGCCACGGCCAACTCCCTCGCGCACGGGGGCGGCCGCGGCAGCCTGCGCCTGTGGAGCGTCGACCGGCGGGAGGTCGTGGCCGAGGTCAGGGACGCCGGGCACCTGGCCGATCCGCTCGCGGGCCGCCGCCGTCCCGCGCTCGCCTCCACCCGTGGCGGCCGGGGCCTGTGGATGATCCACCAGTTGTGCGACCTCGTGGAAATCCGGGCCGCGCACTCCGGGCTCACCCTGAGAATGCACATGGCAGACGTCTGAGCACCGTGCCGCCCGAACCGCTCCGGTACTCGACAGCGCCTGAACCGACCGAAGCAACCGGAGACCGAGCGGTAACCACGAGACAAGAGCCGTGTCAGCGGCGGGGGTGAGACCACAGTGACGAGCAGGGGATCGCAGACCGACCGGCGTCCGGCGCAGCGGACCGGGGCACCGGCACAACGCCGGCTCCTGGCATTGGCCGGAGCCCGCGGCCAGGTCGCCAAGGGCCGTGACTTCTTGCGGCAGGCCCTGCGTGACTGGGGCTGGGACGGGAGCCACACCTCGCAGGACGCCTTGCTCGTCATCTCCGAACTCGTCGCCAACGCCGTTCTGCACGCGGGCGGTTGCCTCCAGCTGGTCCTGTCCCGGGGCGACGGCGTCCTGCGCATGGAGGTGTTCGACGGCTCCACGGCACTGCCCCGCCGCCGCTCCTCGCCCCGGCCCGGGGCGCCGGGCGGCCACGGGCTCCACATCATCGACCGGCTCTGCGACCGGTGGGGTGCGCAGGCGCACGCCCGGGGCAAGCTGGTGTGGGCGGAGATCGACGCCTCCCGGCTGCTCTCCGGCATGCCCGTGACCGGTTGAGCGCACCACGCGGCCGTCGCCACGGACCTCGCCCGCAACTCCCGCCTGACGGGCCGTTTCGTTTTCCGGACGGCCGCGGCGGATCAGTTCGCCCGGCGGCTTTCGCCGCGGGCCGCGGGTCGATGGAGTGGGCACATGCCACCCCCAAAGCTCCCGGCCGCGGAGTCTCCCGGAGAAGGACACGCGGGCTCGGACTGCGAACGGGTCCGGCGTGTCCTGGCTCGGGCCGGCTTCGACACGTCCTCGCGCGAGGGGGAGGGCCTTCGCGTGTGGCCCACGCCTGCGGGGGTCATGGTGGGGTGGGTCGCCCACGAGGTGCTGCGGCCGACCGTCCAGGTGCACGGCCACGAGGAGGACCTGTCCCGGTTCACGAACCTGGCGGGTCTGCACAAGGCGCTCCAGACGGCGCTGGCCGAGATCCTCCGCGAGGCGGGCCTCGACGTCGCGCCGCACGGGGAGCGCCTGCTGGCCGTCCTGCCGGGGACCGCACCGGTGGACGGAGGGGGCGGAGCTGCGGGCTGACGGCTCAGGACCCCGCCAGGGTGTGCCGGGGCGAGACCCCGTACGCCTTGCGGTAGGCCGCCGAGAAGCGCCCGTGGTGATGGAAGCCCCAGCGGTGGGCGATGTCCGTGACCGTGGACGTCGACGGGTCCGCCGCGACCAGGTCGGCATGGGCGAGAGCCAGTCGTACGCGGCGCAGGTAGGCCATCGGGGTCATGCCGAGGTGGCCGCGGAAGGCGTACTGCAGGGCCCGCGGTGTGACGCCCGCGGCGGCGGCCATCTCCGTCAGGCCGATTTCGGCGGCCGGATGCGACTCGATGAAGGCGACGGCCCGGCGCACCGTCTCCGGGGTCGCGTCCCTGGTGTCGGCGAGCGCCCGGGCAGGACGGGCGTCGGTGGGGAAGGCGGCGAGGACCATCGCGGCGAGCATCCTTGCCGCCGCGTCGACCACCAGCGGTTCGCCGGTCGCCGGCGAGTCCAGGACGCTCTCCACGTAGTCGACGGTCCTCTTCCACTGATCCGCCATCACCCCCGAGACCGGGGTGAGACGGGTGAAGCGCAGCGGGCGGGAGGCCTGCCCGGCCGGGCGGCCCGAGACCTGCTCCAGGTAGGCGAGCGGCAGTGACACCGCGCGCAACTCGGCCGAGTACACGCGGCCGGCATAGGGAAGATGGGGCTGTGAGATCGCCAGGACGTCTCCCGGTCCGGCCTCGGTGACGTCGTCCGCGCACTCGCGGGCCATGCGGCCGCCGGCCACGTCCGTGATGGCCACGGAGCCGAGCGGGTCGGTCGTGTAGGCGTACTCCGCCGGCAGCGCGATGGTACTGACCGACATCGGCCCGGCTCCGGTGCGGGTGTAGCGGAAGGAGCCGTGCCGCGCCGGCGTCTTCATGCGCAGACTCGTCCCGTAGGCCGCCTTCAGCCAGTCGCCGGCCACGTCCGCGTCGGTGGTCCGCAGGCTGTATCCGCCCTGCTTCTCGGCATGGGGCTGCTGTCCGTGCATGAGGTCGGGCCTTCCGTTCCGCGGCGAGCGCGGCACGGAGGAGCTGCGCGCACCCAGCGTACGGTGCGATGCGGGTGGGCCGGGGCGCTCCTCGGCCGGCCGGCGGGGACGGCTGTCCGGCCGGCGGACCGCAGCGGAGTTCTCCCGCGCACCGGTCAACAGTTCTCCTAAACGCGCGAGCAGTGGGTACGGACTTCTGCTGATGGCAACCGGCCTTCAGGATGGGGCGAGAAAGCCCGGAGCACTGCCACCGTTCCGCGGTGGAGGCGGAGTTGCCCGTCTCCCCCACCGCCGGACGGCCGCCCGGCGCTCTCGCCCCGAGCCGTCACCGACCAGAGGAAGTCGAGCCACCCATGCGGTACCGCACCATCGGCCACACCGCCGTCAGCGCCATAGGCCTGGGCGCCATGCCCCTGTCCATCGAGCACCGGCCCGGCGAGGCGCGTGCCGTCGCCACCATCCACGCCGCCCTCGACGCCGGCGTCACGCTCATCGACACCGCCGACAGCTACCACTGGCACGCCGGCGAGGCAGGTCACAACGAGGAGCTCATCGCCCGCGCCCTCGCCCGCTACGGCGGTGACACCTCGGGCGTCCTGGTGGCCACCAAGGGCGGCCGCGGCCGCCCGGGAGACGGCAGTTGGACCGTCACCGCCACCCCCGCACACCTCAAGCGCGCTGCCGAGGCCTCCGCCAAGCGCCTCGGCGCCGACGCCATCGGCCTCTACCAGCTGCACAAGCCCGACCCGGCCGTGCCCTGGGCCGAGTCCGTCGGCGCGCTGCGCGAACTGCTCGACGCCGGCACGATCCGGGCCGCGGGCATCTCCAACGTCACGTGTGAGCAGATCCGCCAGGCGCACCTGATCCTCGGCGACGGACTCGTCTCCGTGCAGAACCAGTACTCCCCCGTCGTGCGCGACAGCGAGCCCGAGCTGCGGCTGAGCACGGAGCTGGGACTGGCCTTCCTGCCCTGGAGCCCGCTCGGCGGCATCTCGCGCAGTTCCCTCGACGGCCCGTCCGGCCCGGCCTCCAGCGGCAGCGCCTCCACCGGCACCGCCTCCACCTGCACCGCCTTCCACCGCATCGCCGCCGAGCGCGGTGTCAGCCCCCAACAGGTCGCCCTGGCCTGGCTGCTCGCCCGCTCCCCCGCCGTGATCCCGGTACCGGGAGCCAGCCGTCCGGCCTCCGTCACGGACTCGGCCGGGGCGACGGAGCTCACGCTGAGCGCCGAGGAGCTGGCGCGGCTGGATGCGTGAACAGCCCGGAACCGGCCACCCGGTCCCGCCGTAAGACTTCCGTCATCAGCGATGCCCTGGGCCCCCTGGTCCCCATGACGTTGAATGCGTCCTGAACATCGATGAAGGAGCGCGAAGTGGTACGTGAGGGCGGGCGGCGCAGGCCGCTGACGATCGTGGCGGTGGCGGTGGCAACCGTGCTGGTGGCATTGGGGCTGTACTGGTTCGAGCCGTGGAAGCTGTGGCAGGACCAGAGGGTCAGCGAGGCGCTGCCCAGTGCGGCTCCGAGCAGGCCGGCCGCAGGCTCCGCCTCCGCCGCGCCGGGTCCGGCCTCGCCGCGCACGATCGCCCAGGGAAGCCTGATCAGCCACGAGCACACGACTTCGGGCACGGTGAAGATCGTCCGGCTGCCGGACGGCTCGCACACCCTGCGCCTGGAGGGACTGGACACGAGCAACGGGCCGGACCTGAGGGTGTGGCTGACCGACGCCCCGGTGAAGGAGGGCACCGCGGGATGGCGGGTCTTCGACGACGGCAAGTACGTCAGCCTCGGCAAGCTCAAGGGCAACAAGGGTGACCAGAACTACCCGATCCCCGCGGACGTGAAGCTCTCCGAGTACAGCAGCGTCACCATCTGGTGCGACCGCTTCGACGTCTCCTTCGGCGCTGCCGCCCTGAGCCCTGCCTGACGTCGGCCTACCTCCAACCACTCCCGGGACAACCGCCCGGCAATAAAACGGATAGCTAATCCGCATATGTGTTACGGTCAAGCAACCGGATGACCTATCCGGATGCCTACCGAGGGTGGACGAATCATGAGGAAGACAGCCGTGGTGACGGCCGGTACAGCCGGCATCGGCTTGGAGACTGCGCTGGGTCTGGCTGCGGCCGGGTTCTCGGTCACCGTGGTCGGGCGCAACCCCGACCGGGGCGCGCGGGCGATAGAACGGATCAACTCGACGAACCCCGCCCATGCCGCCCGCTTCCTGGCCGCCGACCTCGCCTCGCTCGACGAAGTACGCGCGCTCGCCGGCCGGCTGTCCGCCGACCATGCCGCCGCGGGGACACCGCTGACCGTGCTGGTCAACAACGTCGGGGCGATGTTCGCCGACCGGCAGGACGTGGACGGCGTCGAGGCGTCCTTCGTCGTCAACCACCTCTCGCCCTACCTCCTGACCGAACTGCTGCTGCCCACACTGACGGCCGGCGCGCCGAGCAGGATCGTGAACGTCACCTCGGGCGCGGTCGGAGTCGCGAAGCGGGCGTTCGACGGCGTCGAACCGCCCGGCGGCTACTACGGCTTCCACTGGTACGGCCGCGCCAAGCTCGCCAATCTCGCCTACACGCTCGACCTGGCGAAGCGGCTGGACGGCACGGGCGTATCGGTGTTCGCCGCCGACCCCGGCGGCGCCGCGACCGACATGACCGACGGCACCATGACCGATCCGAAGATCGTCTCCCCCGCCCTGCGGCTGCTGTGGCCGCTGGTTCGCCGCAAGTTCGAACGCTCCACCTCCGGCCCGGCCTCCGCGGCGGCCAGGCCCTCGATCACCGCGGCCACCGACGAAGCCCTGGGGGGTCGTACCGGCATCCTCATCGATGCCCGGTCGCGCCCGGCGACCCCGCCCCGCACTGCTGCCGACCCCCGGGTGGCCGCGGCCGTACGCCGGCTCAGCGAACGCCACGCGCCCCTTGCGCCCGCCTGACCTGCCCGCACGCGCCCAACGGGCGGGCCGCGACCGGGACATCCCGGATGGGCTATCCGATTAGGATGTCCCCATGACGACGACACCCCTGCGCAAGGACGCGGCCCGCAACTGGGACCGGATCGTCGCCGTGGCCCGCACGCTGGTCGACGAGGGCACACCGTTGCAGCTCAACGACGTCGCCCGGCGTACCGGAGTCGGCGTCGGAACCGTCTACCGCCACTTCGCCACGCCCGAGGCCCTGCTGGAAGCCGTCGCCACGCCTTCCCTGGAAGCCCTGGTCGCACACGGCGAGCAGGCGCTGGCCGGCGCCGCCCCCTGGCCGGGGCTCGAGAGCCTCCTCACCCGCACCGTGGAGGCGCAGGTGACCGACGCCTCACTGGCCCCCGTCACCGCCGCAGCCGTGGACGCCCTGCCACGCACCACGGAACTCAAGCAGTCCCTGTGGTCGGTCGGCGCCGCGCTCCTCGACCGGGCCAGGGAGGCCGGAGCGGTCCGCCCCGACCTGACCTCCGGTGACCTCGTCCCGCTCATGTGCGGGATCGCCCACGCCGTGGACATCCAGGCCGGCACCCCCGCCGACCGGATCACCACCGCCCACCGGTACCTGTCGGCACTCCTCGAAGGCCTGCGCACCACGCCCCCTCCCCAGGCATGAGCAACGCCCGGTGAGCCGAAGGTCGCGCGCTCTGGGCGTGTTTCCCGGCACTTGCGCGATGATGGAAGTGTGACGGGGCGGATACGGGCAGGGCTCGGTGGTGCGGTTGTGCTCGGTGGTGCGGTTGCCGGCGGCATCGAGGCGGGTCGGTGACCGGGCTGGGAACGGCGTGGCGTCGGCGCGGCCAGTGGGTGGCCGACTCCGTCGTCCACGGCTCACTGGTCCAGGTCCACGGCGTCACCGGGGACGTGTCGGTCAATGTCCCCGGCGGGGACAGGCAGTTGTACCGGGTCGGGGAATTTCCGACGGACCGGCCGCGGCTCTCGGCCAAGCGTGCCCGCAGCCAGCCCGCCCGGCTGCTGCAGTCCCGGTACGCGGTGATCGACTTCATCGGCCGCGAGAGTGAACTCGGGGACCTGGCGGCGTGGCGGGACGACGACGCCCCCGTATCGGTTCTCCTGCTCCACGGACCGGGCGGACAGGGAAAGACCAGGCTGGCCGACGAGTTCGCGCGGATCAGCCGCGACGCGGGCTGGCAGGTGCTGCAGGCCCGTCACGCGGGCGACCCCGTCACCGGTGGCGTGCCCGGACAGCCCCGGTCCGCGCTCGGCGGGCCGGCCGACGGCCCGGGCGTCCTGATGGTGGTCGACTACGCCGAGCGGTGGCCCGCGGCCGATCTGCGGGAACTGCTCGCCGACGCGACCCGGCAAGCGCACCGCGCCCGCGTCCTGCTGATCTCCCGTCCGGCCGGGCTGTGGTGGCAGACCCTGGCCAACGACCTGGATCGTATGGAGATCGAGACCGCTGAACTGACCCTGCGCGGGCTGGCGGACGACGACGCCACGAGCCCCGAGGCCCTCTTCACTATCGCCCGTGACCGCTTCGCCGAAAGACTGGAGGTCCCCGGCACCAGCGGCCTGGCCATGCCCTCGGAGGTCCGGAAGAACCCGGAGTTCCGGCAGGCCCTGGCCCTGCAGATGGCCGCCCTCGTGGTCGTCGACGCACATCACTGCGAGGCCGAGGGCGATCGGGGCGTGCGTCCCGCCCTGAACGATCCCGCGGAGGTATCCGCGTACCTGCTCCTGCGCGAGCGGGCCCACTGGGACAAACTCCATGCCCACGGCCGCGTCCACGTCCCCGCCGACGCACTGGGGCAGACCGCCTACGCCGCAGCGCTGGTCGGTCCTCAGACCCACGCCGACGGACTGAGCGTCATCGCCCGGATCGGGGTCGGCAGCACCGAGCCCGGTGACCGCGTCCTCAAGGACCACGCCCTCGCCTACCCGCCGGGTTCCACCGACGGCGACCCCGGCGACGCGAGGGTCCTGGAGCCCCTCTACCCGGACCGCCTCGCCGAGGACTTCCTCGCCCTGACAGTGCCCGGCCACCGTCTGGCACACGTCTACGCACCGGACCCCTGGTCCACCGACGCGCCCCGACGCGTCCTCACCGCCCCCGGCGCGGATCCGTCCGGCACCCCTCCGGCGGCCTGGATCCGCAGCGCCCTCACGGCCCTGATCGCCGCAGCGGACCGCTGGGACCACGTGGTCGGCCGCCAGCTCGTGCCCCTGCTGGAGGACCACCCGCATCTCGCGGTCGAGGCGGGCGGCGCCGCGCTCGCGGCGCTGGCGAAGCTCCCCGGTCTGGAGCCGCCCGTACTGGAGGCGATCGAACGCTGCCTGCCCCAGGGCCGGCACCCGGACTTCGATGCCGGCTCTGCTGCCGTGGCCTCCCGCCTGACACCCCACCGCCTCGCCCGCACCCGGGATCCCCGCGAACGCGCTCGCGTCCACGAAGACCTCGCCAGGCGTCTGCACCACGCCGGCCTGCACGAAGAGGCCGCCGCGGCCGGTCGGGAGACGCTCCTCCCGTTCCTCCGTCCGGACGGCACCATCGCGGCCTTCGAACCCGCCCTCGCCGGAGGGCTCACCAACCTCAGCGTCTACATGTCCGAGGCGGGCCGGGGCGAGGATGCCCTTGCGCCCGCCAAGGAGGCCGTGGCCATCCGCCGCCGGCTGGCGGAAGCCGAACCCAGCGCCCATCACTACGAAACCCTCGCCGTGGCGCTGACGAACCTCGGCGCCTCCCTCTCCGAACTCGGAAGGCCGCAGGAGGGAATCATCCCGACCCGGGAGGCCGTGGCCATCCGCCGCCGGCTGGCGGAAGGCGATCCGGCCGCCCACCGGCACCGCCTCGCCAGTGCGTTGACCAACCTCGGCGGCGACCTGGCCGATGTCGGTCAGGCGGACGAGGCGGTGGTCGTCACCCAGGAAGCCGTCTCGCTCTTCCGGAGCGTGACGGGGGCCGGATCTGTCGCCCATCAGCACACGTTCGCGGCGGCGTTGATGAACCTCGGCATCCAGCTGGCGCAGGCGGGGCGGCCCGATGAGGGTCTCGTGCCCGCCCAGGAAGCCGTCGCCCTCTTCCGTCGCCTCACCGAGGCCAACCGGAAGGCTTTCGAAGTGAACTTGGCGAGCGCCCTGTCCAGTCTCGGCAACCGCCTCGCAGCGGTCGGACGTCACGCCGAAGCCACTGCCGCCGCGCAAGAGGCCCAGGCGATCCGTCTCCGCCGTGCGGCGGCCAGGACTCCCTGACTTGCGCTTCCTGACCCGCCCGCCACTCGCCTCGGCGGGACGGGCGTCAGTCGTGCTGCCGCTGGACCAGATCGCCGTCGACCTCCGCGCGGCTCACGATCTGCTCACCCGGCCCTTGCATCTCCTGCTTGAGCGAGCGGCCTTTGACGTCCTCGAACTGCTGACGGCGGTCCGTCCGCTGATCCGACTTCGTCAGCCACACCTGCAGCAGCACCCCTACGATCAGCACGGCGGCCGTGCAGGCCGCCCATGCCAGCGACCATTTCTGCGTCAGCATTCCGGTCGCCACGTTCACGAGCCCCGCCACTACGACCGTCGCCCCTGCCGCCGCCATGCGCTTGCCGGTCATGTCCATCGCGTGACTCCCCCTAGGTGAGCAGCCTCGTTCGAGGCGCATTTCGACTCATCGATAGCATGCCTCACCATGATGCGCGCCTGGATCCTGCCGTTGCTGCTCGTACTCGGTGGTTCAGCCGTCGCGACTGCGCAGATCGTCAAGGGGAGCCCCGGCACGGCCGCGGCGCTCCTGCTGGCGTTCCTGGCTCTCGCCGGCGTGAACTCGCCCCTGATCTTCCCTGGGTCGATCGGTGCGCAGGAGGCACAACGCCGCGGCGCGGCCGACGGCCGGCCGGTCGTCTTCTGGCGGCCGGGCTGCAAGTACTGCATACGGCTGCGCATCCGGCTGGGCCGCAGCGCCGGCAAGGCGCACTGGGTCAACATCTGGCGCGACCCGGCAGGAGCCGCGGCGGTGAGAGCGGCCAACGACGGCAACGAGACCGTGCCGACCGTCGTCGTGGCAGGCCGGGCACACACCAACCCCGATCCCGCATGGGTGCGCGCGTCGATCACGTCGTAGGGGTGGCCGGCGCCCTCCTGGGCTTTACGCCGAGAAGCGGGGCAGGGTCCCGGTGACGCGGTTCCACAGGGAACGAGTGGCGCCGAAGCCGCTCTCGTGTACCCAGACGTGGGTGCAGGCGGGGCACTGGAGATGCAGCAGGCTCCCCGTGTTGGTGAGCAGGTAGCGCCAGTGCGTGGAGCAGCTCCGCCGCTGGCCGCAGGGCTCACAGCCCCGGGCGTCGTCGCACTTCGGGCAGGCCACCCAGGCGCGGCGGCCGGGGTCGGCCTGCGGATCAAGCGGCAGCACGGCCGTCTCCCCTCGCGGGCAGTACGCCGGCCGCGACCAGGTCGTCGTAGAGGCGCTGCTGCTGCGCGTCGAGTCCGGAGTACAGGAGGTCGTACGCGGCTTCCTCGCCGAGCAGTACCTCGACCGGGTCCCAGTCCGGGCCGAGGGCTTCCATGACCTGGGCGCGCCGGAGGACCTCCTGCGAGGTGAGGTCCACCTCGAAGTCGACCAGCGCGGACGCGTCGGTGGCGTCGGGCTCGTCCGGGGAAGGGGTCGGGTCGTGGGGGGCCATACAGTCGAAGTTAGGTAACCCTTCTTTCGCTGGTCAAGGGAGGGTGTGCGGAGTCACAGATCAACGCCGACGCGCGCCGGGTCCCGGCACGCCTGATCCCGGACTGCCACCGGCTGACGACGGCCCGGGAGCGTCAGTACGCTCGGGGCATGCGGATCTGCGTTTCCTCGGACATGGACGAACCGGTGGCACGTGCCCTCCTCGGGGAGCTGCGCGAGCGCGGACACCACGTGGTGGCGTACGGGGCGCTGAGCCCCGGCGACGATCCGCAGTGGGCCGCCTGCTCGAGGGCCGCGGCCCTCGAGGTCGCCGCCGGGAACGCCGACCAGGCCGTCGTGTGCTGCTGGACCGGAACGGGAGCGTCGATCGCGGCGAACAAGGTGCCCGGTGTGCGCGCGGCCCTGTGCACGGACGCGTACACGGCGGACGGTGCGCGCCGCTGGAACGACGCCAACGTGCTCGCGCTCAGCCTGCGCCTGACGTCGCAACCCATGCTGAAGGAGATCCTCGACGCCTGGTTCGCCGCCGAGGCGAGCACGGACCCCGAGGACCGGCAGAACGTGGCGTACCTGCAGGAGCTCGACGAGAGCACGGCCCGACCCTGAAGCCGGCGCGACAGGGGGCCTACTTGGATTCGACCCGTCCTGCCGGGTGGGGTCCGGTCGTCAGCGCCTTGCACGCGGTCTGCCACGCGGGTACGCCGGGGTGGAGCCGGGTACGGAGGTATGCCGCGGTGAGCCGCGCGAGGGCGGCGACGCGCCCGGGGTTCTCGTCGGTGGTCTCGGCGGCGTCGTATCCGGCGATCCCGCCGAGTCCGTGCTCCGCGCCGAACAGGGTGAGCAGGGTCTTGGGTCCGGGAGCGAGGGTGTAGGGGTCGGCGTGCCAGTCCGGCCCCATGTCCGTGAAGTGCCGGGAGTCGTCCTTGTCCCCGGCGACGACCAGCGTGGGCGTGGTCATGGTGGAGAAGTCGACGGCCCCTATGATCGGCCACTGCCGGGCCATGGGCCCGTTGAAGACGTCGCCGCCCCTGCCGGGCGCGGCGAGCAGTACGCCGGCCTTGATCCGCGGCTCGGCGAGGTGCACCACGTTCCCGGTGTAGGGGTCGGTGAGTCCGGCGCCCAGCAGGAGGGCGGCGGTGAAGCCTCCGAGCGAGTGTCCGGCGAGGCCGACCTTGGTGGGGTCGATCCGTCCGGCGAGCTGCGGCACCGCGTTCTCGATCACGTCGAGCCGGTCGAGGATGTGGGTCATGTCCTCGGCGCGGGAGCGCCAGAAGTCGGGTGCTCCGGGGGCGTCGGCGACCAGGTGGCTCAGAGTCCTCGAGGTGAGGTGAGTGGGCTGGACGACGACGAATCCGTGGGCCGCCCAGAAGTTGGCGAGCGGCGCGTAGCCGTTGAGCGAGGAGAGGTTGTTCGAGGGGCCGTGGCCGTGGGAGAGGAGGATGACGGGGAGGCCGGTGCCGGTCGAGGGTGCGGAGACGCGCACGTGGAGATCCACGGGACGTCCGGGCACGGGCAGGACCACGGGACTGAAGGACAGGACCGGAACGGATGTGCCCAAGACGTCGGCGGTGGTGGGTGTGCTCACGGTATGGATTCCCTTTCGGTGGAGCCTGCGGCCCGCCGGTCGCCTGCCGTCGGTGGGCAGACAAAGGCGGTCAGGGGTGTCCCGTCTCGGCTAAGCTGAAACGGAACGCTGCTCCATTTACTATCCGGAGCGTCGCTCCGTTTTGTCAACCGGTATGGAAGGAGAACGTGATGGCCGCCGAGGGTCCCGCAGGGGATTCGCCGTCCCGAAGCAAGCGGGCCGACGCGCAGCGCAACCGGGAGACGGTGCTCACTGCCGCAGCCGAGGTGTTCGTCACCTCCGGCGTCGATGCGCCGATCCGCCGGATCGCGGCCCAGGCGGGCGTCGGGATGGCCACGATCTACCGCCACTTCCCGACCCGGGCGGACCTCGTCACCGCCGTGTACCAGCACCAGATCGAGGCATGCGCCGAAGCGGGCCCGAACTTGCTGGCCGACGCCGATACCCCGCTCGACGCATTGCGCCAATGGATCGACCTCTTCGTCGACTTCCTGGTCACCAAGCACGGCCTCGCCGACGCCCTGCAGTCCGACAGCGACCGCTTCGCCGCACTGCACGCCTACTTCCTCGACCGCCTGCTGCCCGTCTGCGCCCAACTGCTCGACGCCGCCGTGGAGGCCGGCGACATCAGGCCCGGCACACAGCCCTACGAGCTGATGCGCGGCATCGGCAACCTCTGCGTCGGACGCGACAACGACCCCCGCTACGACCCCCGACGCCTGATCGCCCTCCTCCTCCAGGGACTCCAGCGACCCCGCGCGTCGTGACGCCCCGACGGGCGACGGGGCCGCGTCCACAGGACGACCGCCGGCGAGCTGGACTCTCCCCTGGTGGGAGGGTCCACCATGACGGAGTGCACGACGAACTCCTCACCATCGGGCGCTTCGCCCGCCTGTGCCGCCTCAGCGTGAAGCAGCTACGGCACTACGACGACACGGGGCTTCTGGCGCCCAGCCGCGTCAGCGTCGACTCCGGCTACCGCTACTACGCGCCCGAACAGGCCCGTGATGCCCTGACCATCGCCCTGCTGCGCGAGATGGGTCTTCCCCTGGCCGTCATCGCCGAGGCCCTGGCCGCCGGGCCCGAGCGCAGGGCGCAGATCCTGCGCACCGAACGGGATCGGCTGGCCGAGCGGATCAGCAGGGACCAGCTCCGGCTGGAGATGCTGGAGCGGCTGGCGGAAGACGGCCTGCCCGGCTACGAGGTGACTCTGGGCAGGGAGCCGGAACGACGGCTGGTGGTGGTGCGCGCGGTCTGCACCCCCACGGAGATCGGAACCGTGGTCGGGGAGTGCGCAAGCCGGCTGCTGCCCGTGCTCGCCGGGACGGACATCCCCTGGAAGCCGCCGTTGTGGGGGCTGTACCCGCTGGACCTGGAGGAGCGGATGGAGATCGCCGTCGGGGCGCAGACCGCGCGGGAGGCCGAAGTGCCCGGCCTGGCGTACGAGGTGCTGCCCGGGGGACCCGTCGCCGAGACCACGCACATCGGGCCGTATACGCAGCTGCCCCTGGCCTACAACGCGCTCTTCGCCGCCGTCCACGAGCGCGGACTGCGCCCCGCCGGCACACCCGTGCGCGAGGAGTACCTCGTCGGTCCGGGCGAAGCGCCGCGAGGAGAACTGATGACCCGACTGATCATCCCCGTCCAGGAGAACACGGCATGAGCACGGTGACGGGCCTCGACACCCGCGGCACGCAGCACTGCGAGACGTCGGCCCTGGGGGTGCTGCTGCGACACCACGGACTCGATCTGTCCGAGCCCATGCTGTTCGGCCTCGGCGCCGGCCTCTCCTTCGTCTACTGGGACGGCAAGAACATGGGCTTCCCCTTCCTCGGGGGACGGGTCAAGCCGTTCGACCTCACGAGAAACCTGGCCGCCCGGCTCGGGCTGGAACTCGTGGTCCAGGAGACCGCCTCCCCGCGCAGGGCATGGGACAGCGTGGCGGCCTCGGTCGACGCCGGCCGCCCCGTCGGACTCCAGCTCGACAGCCGCTACCTGGACTACTTCACCTCGAAGGTCCACTTCGGCGGCCACGTCGTCGCCCTGTACGGCTACGACGACCACAACGCCTACCTCGTGGACACCGACCAGCAAGGCGGAGCTGTCTCCACCAGCCTGACCGGCCTCGCCCGCGCCAGGGCCGCGCGCGGACCGATGACCGCCGGGCACCGCTCCTTCACCCTCGCCGCTCCAAGGGACCTGCCCGCCCCGCACGGACGGATCGTCCCCGCCATCACCGCCTGCGCCGACGCCTTCCTCCACCCGCCCATCTCCAACCTCGGTCACCGCGGCATCGAGAAGGCCGGCAAGCTGGCGCGCACGTGGCTCCGCCGTACCGAGGACCCGCGGCGGGACCTGCCACAGGCCGCCCTGCTGATGGAGAAGGCCGGCACCGGCGGAGCCCTGTTCCGCAACCTCTACCGCGACTTCCTCGCCGAATGCACCGATCTGCTCGACAGCGGACACCTGCGCACCGGCCACGCGCTGTACACCGAGGCGGCCGTGCTCTGGACGGAAGCGGCGGCACTCATCGGGAAGGCCGGCGAATCGGGTGATGCACAGTACCTCGACCGGGCCGGCTCGCTCCTCGATGACCTCTCACGTGTGGAGCGCGAGGCCATGCAGGTGCTGAGCCGCCTGGGGAGCGCGGGACCCCGGGAGTTCCCGTAAACCCCGTACGGCGGCGGCTACTGGATGCTCGTGAGATGCGGGTGTCCCGGCTCGGCGGGGCAGGCGAAGATGTTCAGCTTGCCCCACCGGCCCACCGAGACCCGGGTGGGTTCACTGTCCTTGCCGGCCGCCGGACCGCGTTCCTCCAGCGGTATCCAGCTGCTGCTTCCGCCGTCCCACTCCTTGCTGTCGACGGTCAGCAGCAGCTCCATCGGGGCCGCGCAGACGGGGCAGTCCGTGGCCGCGGCGTCGGTCAGGTTCCATGACGCGTAACCCCCCGCACGCCAGCCGGGCGGGATGGACAGGTCGAACTGGTAGGTCGGCCAGTCCCATTCCTCCAGGTCCGCTTCCTCGGCCTCCTCCTCGAGGGCCTCTTCCCTGGCTTCGATCAGGGCGCACAGCTCTTCGGGCAGCAGCTCCGCGAAGGGGTACGTGGCCACTTGCTCGGGGTACAGCACACACGGCTCGGGTACGTATCCCTCGAAGCCGACGACCTCGGGCACGGGCGGCCGCACCAGCGTCTCGACGACCTCCCACGACCGGCGCCAGCGCAGGTCCAGCAGCATGCCGGTCCGATGCTCGCCGTGCGCGTCGAAGGGACACCAGAACACCTGGAGCAGATCGTGGTCCGCTGGCCCCGCGAGCAGGTCGGGCACGTCCCGGCGGTACAGCTGGGCCAGACCGATCATGGGGAGCGGGTCCTTCTCCGTCTCCCCGCTCGCCCCCGCCGTCCGGTGCCCGCGCCTGAGCTCCTCGAGGAGCCGCCGCTCCTCGTCCGTGGGCCCGGAGCCCGGGTTCCGGGCCCACGCGTCGGCCGACAGCTGCCGCTCCCGGTGGATGTCCGCGGGACGGCGGCCGCGGCCGTGGGAGTGCGGATCGGTGCAGAGCGGCCACGGCTCGTCGGCCGGCCAGAGCATCGGCCCGCCGACGGAGCTCATCGACGCGTCGGGGGTGCCCGGCCGCGGGTGCAGGCGGGTCGTCGTCCCTCGGTGGGCGGCGAGCCCGGGGAAGAGTTCCTCGACGTCGAGCGGGCGCGGTGGCGTGGTCCTCGTCATGATCCCGAACCCTACGACCGCGGCCGCCGCGGCACTCCGGCGGCCCGGACGCCGGACGGCCCCCTCGCCGGGGCATTGGCGCCGATGGCGGGGACACGGTCAGGCGGAGGTGAAGAGCAGGGCGGCGTTGTGGCCTCCGAAGCCGAAGGAGTTCGCCAGTGCGGCGGGCACCGGCATCCGGCGGGGGCCGCCCGCCACCACGTCCAGGCCGATCTCCGGGTCCGGGGACTCCAGGTTGCGGGTCGCCGGGACCACTCCCCCGTACACCGACCGCACCGCCGCGACGGCCCCCAGGGCGCCCGCCGCCCCGAAGAGGTGCCCCGTCATGGACTTGATCGCCGTCACCGCGGCGTGCGTGCCCACCGCCTCGGCGACCGACCGCGCCTCCACCAGGTCGCCGGCCTGCGTCGACGTCGCATGCGCCAGTACGAGCGCCACGTCGGCGGGGGCGAGCCCGGCCGAGGCCAGCGCCGTGCGTATCGCGCGTACCTGGCCCGGTGCGTGGGCGGCGGTGATGTGGTGGGCGTCCGAGGTCACCCCCGCCCCCGCCAGCCGTGCGTACACCCGCGCCCCGCGCGCGGCCGCGAACTCCGCCCGCTCCAGGACCACCAGCCCCGCGCCCTCGCCTATGACGAAGCCGTCGCGGCCGGTGTCGAAGGGGCGGGAGGCCGCCGCCGGGTCGTCGTTGCGCGTCGAGTGGGCCTTGGCCTGCGCGAATCCGGCCAGGGGCAGCGGGTGCACGCAGGCCTCCGTACCGCCGGCGACCACCACGTCGGCCCGGCCGAGCCGGATCAGGTCCAGGGCGAGCGACAGGGCCTCCCCGCCGGAGGCACAGGCGCTGACCGGGGTGTGCGCGCCGCCGCGCGCGCCGAGCTCGATGGACACCCAGGCCGCCGGGCCGTTGGCCATCAGCATCGGGACGGTGTGCGGGGAGACCTTGCGTACGCCGGAGGTCTCCAGGACGTCGTCCTGGCCGAGCAGGGTCAGCGCCCCGCCGGTCCCGGTGCCGACGACCACGGCGAGCCGCTCCGGATCCACCTGCGGACTCCCCGCGTCCGCCCACGCCTCGCGGGCGGCGACCAGCGCGAGCTGCTCGCAGCGGTCCAGGCGCCGCGCCTGTACCCGGTCCAGTACCTCGGTCGGCTCCTGGCGGACGCGCCCGGCGATGCGCACGGGGAGGGAGGCGGCCCACTCCTCCTCGATCGCGTGAATGCCGTTCTCGCCGCGCAGCATGGCCTGCCAGGTGGCCTCCGCGTCGCCGCCGAGCGGGGTGGTGGCCCCCAGGCCGGTGACGGCGACTCCGGTGATGTCGGTACCCATGACGGTTCCCCTTTGTAGTGATCTGACAGTCGGTCGGACTGGCTGCATCACCACTGTCTCAAGCGAGTTGCTGACTCTTCAGCCGGAAGATCCATCGATTCATGATCACGAATTTGTAGGGTCCGGCCATGGCGATCCGCCCAGCAGGGGCACTGAGGGGAGCAGGAGAGCGTACGTACACATGTCGGACGGCACGGTCCGCTGCATCGGCCCCAGAGCAGCTGCTCGTTCGTCAACGACGAACCGACCAGCTACGCGGACGGTGTCCGCACCTCCTCCTCCCCGACCTGCTGACCGCAGGGGCCGACCCGGGCGGCGGCCGAACGGGTCGTCATGGCGGGCCACCGCCGTTGCGGCCTGGTCGGCGCGGACGCACACCATAGGGTTTCCGTGGCTCGCCGGTGCCGGAAGAACGGGACGTCCATGGTGCAAGAACGCTGGGACCGCACGATGTTCGCCACCTCGACGGCTCCCCGCACCACCGTGACCCAAGACGTCGGCCTGTTGGTGCTCCGGATCGTCGTCGGCCTCGCCATGGTCGGCCACGGCACGCAGAAACTCTTCGGATGGTTCGGCGGTCCCGGGCTCTCCGCGACCGGCAAGGGCTTCACGCTGGCCGGATACCCGGCCGGCGATGCCATGGCCGTGATCGCCGGTCTCTCCGAGACGCTGGGCGGCCTCGGTCTCGCCCTCGGTCTGCTCACCCCGCTCGCGGGCGCGGCCCTGATCGGCGTGTTCATCAACGTCCTCGACGTGCGGGGGCTGAACGCCTTCTTCCCCCCGAAGGGCGTCGAACTGGAAGTGCTCCTGCTCACCGGGGCCCTCACCCTCACGCTCACCGGACCGGGCCGTTTCTCCGTGGACCACTTCCTTCCCGTACTGCGCGAGTCGCGGCCCCGGTACTCCGTGCTCGCGGTGGTGCTGGGCGTCGCCGCGGGGCTCGTGGTCCTGCTCATCCGGGAGTGAGCAGCCGTGGGCCCCGTGGGAACCGCCTGCGGCTGTCCGTACGCCTTCATGCTCCCGGCGCGGACTCCCCCACGCGCCCCTCGCCTTCGCGGTCGGCCGGGCCGAACCAGCGGGTGAGCGTCTCGGTGAGACCGGCGCCTCCGGCCCAGCAGACGTATCCGTCCGGGCGGACCAGTACGGCCTCGGCCTCGGCGTCGGTCGTGCCGGATGCGGGCCGGGCCTGTACCTGCGTGACCCGGTCGCTCCAGGGGGCCGCGGCCGCGAGCGGGGCGTCGGTGAGGTTGAGCAGGACGCCGCGGCCGGTGCGCGTGAGGTCGCTGAACCGGACCCGCTCCCCCGCACCGACGACGAGGTCCAGGTCCGGCATCCGCAGCCCCAGCAGCGGATGGGCGGCGGCGTCGGGAGACGGGAGGCAGAGGTCGAGCCCGGCCATCACGCCGGCCATGTACCGGTTGGCGTCGGGCAGGCGGAGCAGGTCGGTGAGCACGTCACGCAGCTCGGCCAGGCCGCCGTCGCGCTGCGGCCCCATGACGACCCCCTGGGCCCGGGTCAGGGCGAGCACCCGCGCGGCGACGGGGTGCCGCTCGGTCTGATAGGTGTCGAGCAATTCCTCGCCCACCTCGCCGCGCAGCACGGCCGCGAGCTTCCAGCCGAGGTTGAACGCGTCCTGCACACCGAGGTTGAGCCCCTGGCCGCCGGCCGGGGAGTGGATGTGGGCGGAGTCCCCGGCGAAGAACACCTGACCGTGGCGGTAGTGCTCCAACTGCCTGCTGGCATTGCTGAACCGGGAGGAGTAGCGGATCTCGGCGACGTCGAGCGCCCCGCCGTGGGTGGCGTTCAGCACCTCGCGGACCTCCTGCGGGGTCACGGGGGCGTCGCGCTCGGCCGTCATCGTCAGCGGCCCGCTGAAGATGAGCTTGTGGAGTCCGTCCGCCAAGGGCGTGATCATGGCGAAGTGGCCCTGGGGCGAGGTGTGGATCCGCGAACTGATGTGTCCGCCGGGGCTGTCGTCGAGGTCGCCGGTGAGCAGCAGGTCGGCGGTG
This sequence comes from Streptomyces sp. NPDC053432, assembly GCF_055585365.1. Lineage (NCBI taxonomy): Bacteria > Bacillati > Actinomycetota > Actinomycetes > Kitasatosporales > Streptomycetaceae > Streptomyces > Streptomyces sp. NPDC053432. The sequence goes on along the minus strand of NZ_JBVJKF010000018.1, from coordinate 37,377 downwards.
GCCATGCGGACGGTGGCCGCCTGGCCGGGGAAGTCGGCGCCGATGAGCTTGCGCACGCTGCTGTGGGCTCCGTCGCACGCCACGAGGTACCGGCCGCGCAGCGACCGGACGCCCTCCGGTGCGGTCATGGTGATCGTGACGCCGTCGGCGTCCTGGCGGAGGTCTGTCAGCCGGTGCTCCCTGAGCACCTGGCCGCCGAGCTCGGTGAGCCGGTCCTCGAGCACGGCCTCGAGCTGGTCCTGCGGGAGGAGCACGGGGTGCGGATAGCGGGTGTCCCACGCCGTGTAGTCCAGCGGGACCGGCAGTCCCGCGAAGTGGCCGCCGACGAGCTGGTAGTCGATCGACCGCCCGAGGGCCTCGTCCAGCAGGCCGCGCAGCGCGAGCATCTCGGCGGTCCGGGGCTGGATCGCCCCGGCGCGGGACTGGAGGTTGCGGCCGGGCAGCCGGTCCAGCACGACGGCGGGGACGCCGGCGAGGGCGAGTTCGGTGGCGAGCGTGAGTCCGGCGCCGCCGGCCCCTACGACGATGACGCCGGTGACCTGCGTGTTCATGAAGCCTCCCAGGAGATTCCTTCACCTGGGAGAAAACTATACCAGGTGCAAGTTTCTCCTGGGTGCCGGATTGCTATCGTGGGCGCATGGCTGAACAACTTGGACTGCGGGAACGCAAGAAGCAGCGCACCCGGCAGACGATCTTCGAGGCGGCGTTGCGGCTGTTCCTGAGCCGCGGCTTCGACGACGTGTCGATCGTGGAGATCGCCGAGGCGGCCGAGGTGTCCAAACGCACGCTCTTCACGTACTTCCCGACCAAGGAAGACCTGGTCCTGCACGTGTTCGCCGACCACGAGGACGAATCCGCCCGCGTCGTGCGCACCCGCCCGCCGGGTACGAGCCCCCTGGCCGCCCTGCACGCCCACGAGCTCGACGCCCTGGCCCGGCGCGACCCGGTCACCGGACTCACCTCCGACCCCGACGCCGTCGCCTTCGCACGGCTGCTGAGCACCACGGCGAGCCTCAGCGAGCGGCTGCTCGGCTACGCGGGGCGCAGTATCGCGGCGCTGGCCGGGGCGCTGGAGGAGGCCGGCGCCGACGAGCTCACCGCGCGGCTCGCCGCAGTGCAGATCGTCACCGTCCTGCGCACCCTCGCCGACCGCAACAGCGCCCAGATGCAGGCCGGCCGCCCGGCCGACGACGTGTACCCCGAGGCCGTCGCCGCCGCCGACCGGGCCTTCCAGCTGCTCGGCACCGGCCTGGCCGACGCGCTGTCCACCACCTGAGCGTGCGCCGTCGTCACGACGGCGACGGCGACGGCCGGCCTCCGGTGCGGTCACCCACGCGTGCGAGGCGCTGCCCGGTCAGGCCGGCGGTGGTCCGGCGACCCGACGCAGCGTGGCCCGCTCGCGGCCGCCGCCCCGCGCGGTCAGCCGGCCGACGGCTGCCGGTCCAGGCGGGTGCCGCAGCCCGTACAGAAACGGGCGTCGGCCTCTATCGCGTGCCGGTGGCAGCGGCCGCACACCTTGTGCAGCACGCACGTGGGCGGCGACGTGTTCCCGGAAGGGGCCGGTCCGATGCTCAGTCCCGGGCGCCTGCGGTGTGCGGTCAGTACGACCAGGCCGTCCTCGCCCGCGAGCAGGGCGCGGGGCGTGCCGCGGGGCAGGAGGCCGAGGTACCCGGGAGACAGGGCGGTCTCGGTTCTCCCGTGGGTGAGGGTGCCGCTGCCCAGGACGACGATGAGGAGTACGTCGACTTCCTCCTCGGTGAAGAGGGTGCCCCCGGTGCCGGGCAGATGCCGGACGAGATTCGCGTCCAGCTGCCGGTCGGCGCCCTCCAGCCGCCACAACGCGCCGCTCTGGTCCGGCTCCGCCGAAGCGAGCAGTTCCCCGACCGTGAGGCGTTCTGCGCCCCGTACCGCCTCCATCGTCTTGCCTTCCGTGCCCGTGTCGTGTCTGAACCGAACCCGCATCATCGCCCATCGGGTGCCGGGTGCCGATGCGGTGAAGCCCCCGGCACCGCCCTCGGGCCCGCCACTGACCGGAATCGGCCCGGTCAGGCCAGGAGCGCGGCCGCCTCCCTGCGCGTCTGCGTCAGCCAGGCCGCGCGTTCCTCGTCGGACGAGTCGGTGACGGTCCGGAAGACGAGTCGGCGGACGTCGGCAACACCCACGTAGGGCAGGACACATGCCGCCCAGATCCGCTGCAGGGGGTCCCCGAACTCGTCCTCCTCGCGGACGGCGGGAGTGTCGGACGTGTTCAGCACGAGAGCCCTGCGCGCCTTCAGCAGGCCGGCGGGTTCACCCTCCGCGGCACCCAGCTTGTAGGCGACGCCGGGTGCGAACACGCGCTGCACCCAGCCGGCGAGAACGGCGGGCGGCATTCCCCACCAGTTCGGGTGGACGAACACCATCGCATCGAGTGTGGCCACTTCCGTCCGGTGCAGCGCCACCTGCGCCTCGTGGGCACGTCCCGCGGCCTCGACGGTCCCCGTCCCGTCGGCGGACAGCAGGGGGGTGAACCCCTCGGCGCACAGGTCGTGCGCCAGGACCGTGGCCCCTCTCCCCCGCAGCTCCTCCACGACCGCATCGAAAACGGCGTGATTGAAGCTGCCCGGCCGCGGATGGGCCAGGTACACACCGATCTGCATCTCTCCCCCATTCACCCGCGACGCCGTCGGGCGATCGCATGCCTGAGCCTATGCCTCGGGGAGGGGCGCTTGTCGCCACATCGGCGAGGCGTGCGGCAGCGGGGGCGCGGCCTGGGCGCGGTACGAGCGCTTCTGAGCCGCGGGGGGGGGTGGGCTCCGGGCTCGTGCATGACGGGATCCGCCGGGACCGGCGGCGACGCGCTGCGTGCCGCGAACGGCCGCGAACGGCCGCGAAACGCCGGTTCCCCCGCCCGGCGGGCCGGCGGGGGCGCGGGTCGGGCGGGGGCTCGGCACGCCCCCGCCCGGTGGGTGTCAGATCGCGGGGCACTCCCTCCAGGCCAGGTGGTACACGGTGCTGATGTCGCCGTCGGTGGAGTCCATGGTCATGTAGCTGGTGGACTGAGGCGCCGAAGTGCCCTTGCGTACGCGCAGTTCGGTGTTGATGTTGAAGTTGCGCTGCACGCCGCAGGGTGCCCAGACCAGTTGGGCCCAGTCGGTCGTGTCGGTGGCCTGCCAGTTGTCGTCGTGCAGGCCGTTGAACGTGTGTTCTCTGGCGGCCGTCTGCGGTGAGCCCTGAAAGTAGTACGAGGCCTTCGTGGTGCCGCTCGCGCCGGGTGCGAGGGAGGCGTAGCCGCGGTAGTCCGCGCTGGCGATCGCGTACGTGAAGCCGTGGGGCACGTGCACGATGAGGTTGAGCTGACAGTTGCGGCGCGCGGCGGTGGGCGGCGCGTCGGGGCCGACCTGGGCGACGTACTGGCTGTAGGTCACCGTGAAGGCCGTGTTGTCCTGGGACACGGCCACCGCCGCCGTGTCCTTCGGGCATCCGGACCCGTTGACCGTCGCGACGTCGATCACGATCCGGTCCGGCGGGGGGTCCGTGATCACCGATGGGCTGTGCTGGGCGGGCAGGGCCGTCGCGAGCAGCAGGCCGATCGCGCCGCTCGCCAGAAAACCTCCGGCCATGATTCTCCAATCCGCTGCTTCGGAAACCGGGCGCCACTGGGCCGCGGTCTGGGTCACACGCGGTGGGGGCGTAACAGCGGGCGGAAGCTGTGTCGGTGCAGGGCCGCCATGGAGGGATTGAGACGTCCATGACAATCACTGCGCGGTCCGCGGGGTCGGACAGCGAAATCGTAGGAGCCGCCGCCAGGTCGGGCCAGCACGCAGTTCAGCCATTCACACGTCATCGGGGCCAGGGGTACAGCCGCTGACCGAAAGGAACGGGCCGCGGCGGCCGGCTCCGCAGGTCGCGGCCGAGCGGGCTCGCACGCCGCGGAGGGAAGCCGGCCCGGCGGGCCGGCCGAGGGCGTCCCGGTGGTGGCAGGCGGTGCGGCGTCCGACCACCGCCCGATCGAACAGGTCGTCGACCACGCGACCAGCGATTCCCCGTTCGTCGGTGACGATGCCGCACGCGCGGCTGCAAATCCGTTGGCGGCGAGACCCGTTGGCCGACAAGACTGCGCGGGTGAACCCCACACCTCCGCCACCCGGCCCGCGTCCTGGGCCCGTACCGGACCCGCGCGCCTTCGATGCCGTTCCCGACTTTGCGGACATGGACGCTTTCGTGGCCGGCCTGGTTGTGCCCCGCGACGCGTCGATGTACGTCATGAGCGCGATGGAGACGTCCCGCGAGCTCATCCGGTACTCCTACTTCCGGTACGAATTCGCGACCGTTGCCGTCACGCATTCCCTGTTCGCCCTGGAACACGTCCTTGCCGAGCGGCTGGCCGTCGACGAACCGCTTCAGGGCATGGACATGATCGAGCAGGCGGCCGCGAAGGGACTCCTTCCGGCTGAGCTCGCCGGCGAGCTCAGCCGGAGCCGACGGCTGCGCGACGAACTCGCGCAGGGCACCGCGACCAGTGCCGCACTCCACCCGATCAGGGCCGTTGCCATGGTGCGGGCCGTCTTCGACGCCGTTTCGCTCCTGCTTCGCCCACCGGCTGAGGCGGAAGCGGCGGTTGGCGAGGGGAACGGGGCACCGTCTGATGACGGGCTCGCCCGACTGTGGGAGGAACACCGCCGCGCCCCGTACCCCGACAGCTTCCGCGGCGTCGCCCTGGCCGGCGTGGAACTGATCCTCCTGGACGCGAACGTCGCCGGCCTCGTCCGGCGCGAGCTGAACGGTGGACTCGATGACAGCGGCATCGCCGGCCTCTGGTCGTGCATCGCCGACCTCGACAAGGCCGTGCCCCTTGTCAACTCGGAGTACTGCGCCTCCTACTTCGCGAAACTTCGCGTCCTGGCCGGCCTCGCAGCGGCACGGCACACCCCCACGGCGAGCTGACTCAGGCCGTACCAGGGCGTGCCGGACCATGAGGACATGTCCGAAGCCAGTACGAACGGGCCGTGACGGCCAGGGCGATGCCGTGTACGGCGAACGCGGCCATGCCGATCCAGCCGACCAGCAGCGCGTCGCCCGCGGAGTGGAAGTCGCCGGGGCGGATCGACGTCACTCCCGACGCGACGAGGGCCAGGTAGCCGATTCCGACGACGCCGTACGGGGCCAGGGTGGCGGCGCCGAGCAGAGCCGGGGTGAGCGGGAGCCAGCGCGGCACCCGTCGGCCGCGGAGGAACAGGGTCCAGCGGGGGAACTCCTGCCCCCATGGGCGGACCAGGCCCCAGAGCAGGAAGACTCCGAGCGCGGCCAGCAGTGCGGTGGGGTCCAGGCCCCAGGACTCCAGGGTGAGGAAGAGCTCCGAGGCGCCGTTCCGCCGCGAGATCGCGAACATCTCCTCACCGGTCATTCCCGCGAACGTCCCGCCGGACGCCCAGATGATTTTCATGGCCGCGTACGGGACGAAGGCCAGCGTCCCCGCCCAGGCCGCGCGATGGGCGATCCGGGACCCGGCGGACGGGGTGCGGACGGCGGTACCGGCGGGCCGCCGGTCGGAGCGGGCGGTGGCCGCGAGCAGGACCGCCCCGACGGCGGCGAGTGCCTTGTTCGCAGCGGCCGGCGGGCTGTCCACCCCCTGACCGGACATCAGGGTGATCACATCCATGAGCAGGCTGAACGCGGTGGCCCCGGCCAGGGCGCAGAGCACCCGGAGCAGCATCCTCAGCGCCGGCCGCGGCCCGTACAGCGCGACCGCTCCACTGACCGACGCCGCGGCGGCGCCCACCGCCGCCACCGCCCAGCCCAGCCCCGGAACCCCTGACTCCCCGCCGTGGTAGATCAACGGGATCCCGCCCAGCACGCATGCCAGGCCGAAGCCGGCGTACAGCAGTCCCCACACCGTGGCCGCCCGGGCCACCCGGCGCGGTGAGGGCCGCCCCCGCCACCCGGCACGCCAGAGGGTCCTCGTCGTCCGTTCGTCACTGGTCATGTTCCGAACGTCGCACCGGATGCGGGGGCGGGGAGTCAACCGCCCGGACGAACGTCCTCCCCCATCGGGGTGAGGTCAGCGGTCGTGGGCGAGAGCGGCACGCAGTCGGTCGAGTCGGGAGGCGGCGCGGGTGGCCCACCCGTCGCGCAGGTGCAGCGGCACGCTCACCGTCACCCCGCTCTGCACGGGGTCGCGTATCTCCACCACGAACGGGTCCTCGGCGCGCAGCCGCACGTAGGCGCTGCGACCCGCGGCGGGCCAGTCGGTGGCCGAGCCGTCGGGCAGGGCGCCGTCCTCCTCGTCGGTGGCGCGTGCGGTGAGGAAGGCGGCGAGGTCCGCGAGGTCGGCGGCCGTGAAGTGCACCGGCAGGCGCGCGCCGACGAAGCCGGTCTCGATCACGATCTCGCCCTCGTGCCAGCCGTCGCGGCGTCCGCCGCCGGCCCCGTCCTCCATCACCACCGATACGCGCCGCGTCCGGTCCGCGAACCGGACGATGTCGACGTCTCCCACCTGTTCTCCTCCTCCTCGGCATGCGCTGCGGGACACGCCGCATCCTGCCAGCCGCCGCCGACAGTCCCCCGCGCAGAGCCGCCTGAACGGTGCGGGCGGGATCCGGGCGCCGGTGGGGCCGCGCCCGGATCCCGCCCGCGCGCCCGCTACTCGGGCATCAGGACGGTGTCGACGATGTAGACGTTGGCGTTGGCGGTCTTCACGTCGCCGCACACCACCGAGGCGCTGCCGTTGACCTTGTACGCCTCACCGGATCCCTTCGTGGTGACCATGCCCTTCTCCAGGGTCTCGAAGGAGCCGTTCTCCAGCTGCTTGGGGGCGAGCCGCTGGCCGACCACGTGGTAGGTGAGGATCTTCGTCAGGGTGGCCTTGTCGGCGAGGACCTTGTCGAGCTGGGCCTTGGGGATCTTCGCGAAGGCGTCGTTGGTGGGCGCGAACACCGTGATCTCCTTGGCGTTGTTCAGCGTGTCGACCAGACCGGCCTGCTTGACCGCTGCCACCAGGGTGGACAGCGCCGGGTTGTTGGACGCGGCCGTGGCGACGGGGTCCTGGGCCATGCCCTCGAAGGAACCCGCGCCGTCCTTGGGCACCCCGGCACATGCCGGGCCGAACGGCTCGCCGGCGGGCATCGCGGCGTCCTTCGGGGTGCTGGAGCCGCTCGTGGCCTCGCCTCCGGCTGCCGCGGTGGGCGCCGCCCCGGTGTCGCTGCCGGAGTCGGAGCACGCGGCCAGTGTGAAGGGCAGCAGGGCGGCTGCGGCGACGGCGATCGCGGTACGGCGGATGGGCATGCTGTTCATGTCTGGGTACTCCTTGACCGGTGTGACTGTCGGGGGTTTCGGGAATTCGGTGGTGCGGCCGGAGCGGCTGCGGGAGCCGCACCGGTGGTCTGGGGGACGGTGACGAAGACGCTGTGCCGGCCGCTCGCTCCGTCGGGGACGGTGCGGGCTCGCTGTTCGGTCTGCAGCGCCCCGGTGCCGTCGGTCGCGCGGACGGTGATCGTGTGCCCGCCCGGAGTGGCCTGCCAGCGGTAGGTCCACTGGCGCCAGGTGTCGACGCCGGCCTGCGCCGCGAGGTCGGCGTCCTGCCAGGGCCCTTCGTCGATGCGGACCTCGACCCTGGAGATGCCGCGCCGCTGGGCCCAGGCGACGCCCGCGACGGGGACGGTGCCGGCCGGGGGGCGGGCGAAGGGTCTGGGGGTGTCGATGCGGGCCTGGGTCTTGACCGGCGCCCGGCGGGCCCACTGCCTCCGCACCCAGTAGGGGTCGTAGGCGTCGAAGGTGGTCAGTTCGATGTCGGTGATCCATTTGCAGGCCGAGACGTAGCCGTACAGGCCGGGCACGAGCATGCGGACCGGGAAGCCGTGCTCGAACGGCAGCGGTTCGCCGTTCATGGCGACGGCGAGCATCGCGTCACGGCCGTCCATGACGTCCTCGACCGGCGAGCCGAGGGTCATGCCGTCCACGGAGCGGGCCACCAGCTGATCGGCTTCCCCGCCGTCCGACGGGGGCTTGATCCCGGCTTCGCGCAGGAGGTCGGCGAGGGGTACGCCGAGCCAGCGGGCGGTGCCGATGTAGGGGCCGCCGACCTCGTTGGACACGCAGTTGAGGGTGATGTCGCGTTCGATGAGCGGGCGGGCGAGGAGCTGGTCGAGGGTGTGGGTACGGGGGCGGGTGACGCCGTTTCCGTGGATGCGCAGCCGCCAGGTCCCGGCGTCGATCCGCGGTACCTCCAAGGCGGTGTCGACCCGGTAGAAGTCCCGGTTGGGGGTGGTGAAGGGGCTGATGCCGGGCACCTTGGACCGTGCGCCCACCGGGATGGCGGGAGCCGGGGAGGCGGGCCGGGGCAGGACGAGGGCTTCGCGGGAGGCGACCGCGCCCCGCCCCCGCCGGCCGGAGAGGTACCGTCCCCCGGCCCCGGCGCCGGTGGCCGCCACGGCGGTGACGGCGGCCGCGGTGAGGAACCCGCGCCGGCCCCAACCGACGCCCGTGGACGTCCGGTCGGACTCCGGGGCGGCGCGGGGGACCTTACCCGCCAGGACGTACAGCACGGCGGCGCCGGCGATCGCGCCGGCCGACGAGGGCAGCGCGTCCGGGGCTCCGGTGGAGTCGGGCCGTCCGAGGGCCGCCGAGGCGCCGACGATGCCGAACACCAGGACGCCGACGGCGCCGAGGCGCCGGTGGCGAACGGCCAGGAGACCCACGGCGGTCGCGAACACGGCGAGCAGCAGCAGGATGCCGAGCCGCAGGACGGTCTTGTCGTCCTCCCCGAAGGTGCGGATCGCGAAGTCCTTCACCGCGGCCGGGGTCCGGTCGATCACCGCTCCGCCCACCACGGTCACCGGTCCGGCGGCCGGCCGCACCACGGCGGCGGTCAGCTCGGCGACGGCGAGCGCGGTGAACGCGGCCAGCAGCCCGGCCGATGCGCCCGGCGTGGTGCGGGAGAGAGTGGTGCGGAAGCTGTTCACACCGAGGGTTCGGGAGCACCCGTCCGGCGGATTGGTACCTCACCCGAACGAGTGACTCCCCCGTCTCCCGGGCCTGTGAAGGGGCCCGTTCCATGGGTGGCCGTGCCCCCTCGGCCACCCACAGCCGGCCCGTGCCCGCCCGTCTTCCGGCAGCGGCCCGGGGTCTTCGCGGTGGAGCGGTCAGGCGTTGACGCAGGTGTTGCCGAAGGCCGGGTTGAGGAGCCCGATGACGCTGAGGGTGTTGCCGCAGACGTTGACCGGGATGTGGATCGGTACCTGGATCAGGTTGCCCGACCCCACGCCCGGCGAGTACGCGGCCACGCCCTGCGCACCGGCGTCGGCGAAGGCGACCGACGCACCGCCGGCCAGCACCGCGCCGGCCGCCAGGGCAACTGCCAGACCTCGTCGCGCACGAACCATGTGAACCACCTCTGTTGGAGAGTGCCGCGGCCGCGCGGAAGGCCCGCACGGCCGATGGGGGGGACGGGAGCGTCCCGGCCCCCTCACACGCCGTCTTCGCCCCGGCCCGCCTTCCGGATGGCCCGGTACGAACCGATTCCCTCGAACGGGGCAATCACCGGCGGCGCAGGTGACGAAAGCCCCCTCCCATCCGCCGGCCCGTCCGCTACGAAGAACCTTTGACCCACCAGCGGACTGCGGTGGCCGGACCGCCCACGCCGGCCGTCAGGACCGCCCGGACGAACAGGACGAAGGACGCCATGCGATGGAAACCCCACCCCCCGACAGCCGTTTCCGGTCACCGCACCGGTTTCCGGCCACGGCCCGGGTGGCGCCGGTGAAGCAACCGATCCCCTTCGGCCCCCGCCGCTCGGACGACCCGGGCCGCAGCGACCTCGCCGAGGTCATGCAGAAGGTCGCCCACGGCGACAAACAGGCCTTCTCCGTGCTCTACGACGCCCTCGCGCCCATGGTCTTCGGGATCGTCCTCAAGGTCGTACGCGACAGGGCCCAGTCCGAGGAGGTCGCCCAGGAGGTCATGATCGACCTGTGGCGCCAGGCCGCCCGCTACCGCCCCGACGCGGGCGCCGTCACGACCTGGGCCGCGACGATCGCGCACCGGCGGGCCGTCGACCGGGTCCGGTCCGCCCAGGCGTCCGCCGACCGGGAGCAGGCCCAGGCCGCCCGCGAGCACACGACCGCCTTCGACGAGGTCGCCGAGCAGGTCGAGACCCGCCTGGAATCCGAGCAGGTACGCCGCTGCCTGCGCGGCCTGACCGAACTCCAGCGCCAGGCGGTGACCCTGGCCTACTACCGGGGGCTGACCTACCGTGAAGTCGCCCAGAGCCTGCGCACACCGCTTCCGACCATCAAGACACGCATGCGCGACGGGCTGATCCGGCTCCGCGACTGCATGGGGGTGACCACATGAAACACCACGCGTCCGACGCCCACACCCTCGTCGCCGCCTATGCGCTCGGCGCACTCGATCCGGCCGACCGCCAGGACTTCGACGCCCACCTCCAGACCTGCGAGTCCTGTCGGCAGGAGGCCGCGGAGTTCGAGGCGACCGCGGCACGCCTTGCGGCGGCCGTCGCCCAGCCGCCGCCCGCCGCCGCCAAGGAACAGGTCATGGCCGCCATCGACGAGGTGCGCCAACTGCCCCCGCACGTCCCCGCCATCACCCCCGCACCCGCCGCCGGGAGCATGCTGCGCCGCAGGGCGGTCCCCCTGGCACTGGCGGCCGGCGTGGCCGCCGCCGTACTCGGCGGCATCGCGGTGTGGCAGACGCAGAACGGGCAGGAACTCCGGGAGCAGGCCCGGCAGGCGCAGCGGCAACTGGACGCCGTCAGCGCCGTCCTGGCCGCACCCGACGCCCGCACCGTCCACGGACGGGCCGCCAACGGGGCCCTGACCACCGTCGTGTCATCCGACCGGCAGAACAAGGCGGTCTTCACCGCCGCCAACCTGCCCGCGCCCGCGGCCGGCAAGACGTACCAGCTGTGGCTCGACCACGACGGCACCATGCGTCCGGCCGGATTCATCGACCACGACGGCACGGTGATCCTTTCCGGCAGCCCCGCCGACGCGGGCGCGGTCGGCCTCAGCCTTGAGCCCGCCGGCGGATCACCCCGGCCGACCACCGCCCCCCTGCTCCTGATGACCCTCCCGGCCTGACCCGCCGGCCACGCCCGCGGCTCCCGCCGAGCGCCGCCGCCAATCCCCTCCGCCCGTGGCTGCGAATCACGGGTCGAGGGCCGCCTTCCGGCGGCGTGCCGAGTGGCGGGAGTGCCGTGGTGGAACACCGGAGCATGGCCGGGGCCGGCTCGGGGGTGGCGGGTCCGGCCGCCGCCCACGTCCCGCCGTCCTCGTACGCGGTCACCCCGTACGAGGCGGACGCGGCGCGGCGGGAACCGCCCCGCCTCAACACGGGGGTGACCGCCTGCGCCGGAGCCCGGCACGGCTGGGGCTTCCACGAGGACGGCTGCCGCTGCGGCGCCGAGGCCGCCCGGTCGCTGGGGGTCCGCTGGTGACCCGTACCGGAAGCACGGCCGCGCTCTACGAATGCGCGGTCGCGCACGCCCGCACCACTCCGCTGCGCCACTCCTTCCGGTACCGCACCTACCTGTGGTGCGTGGACCTCGACCGGCTCCCGGTGTTGCCCCGGCCGGTGCGCCCGCTCGCCCGGTTCGACGCCCGCGACCACTTCGGCGGGGGTGCGGTGTCCATCCGCGCCGGACTCGACGCCTTCCTCGCCGTCCACGGCATCGACCTGGACGGCGGGCGCGTGACGATGCTGGCGCACGCCCGGGTCCTCGGGTTCGTCTCCAGTCCGCTCAGGGTGTACTGGTGCCACGACCGCTCCGGCGCCCTCGTGTGCGTCGTGGCCGAGGTCCCCGACACGTATGGGGAGCGGCGCTGTCACCTGCTGCGCGCCGACCACTCCGGCGAGCCCGAGACGGGTGTGGAGGCCGAGGTGGACAAGGAGTTCTACGTCTCGCCCTTCTTCTCGGTCGAGGGCAGCTACCGGATGCGGCTTCCGCCGCCCGGCGAACGGCTCCGGCTGACCGTTCACCTGGAGAGCGAGGAGGGCCGGGTGTTCACCGCCGTCGTCCGGGGCCGCCGCCGGCCCGCCACCGTGCCCGCGCTGCTCTCCGCCGCCGTCCGCGGGCCGTGGTCGACCGCCGCGGTCCGGGCCGGCATGCTGCCGTAACTCAGCCCGCGGCCACCTCCCAACGCCCTGCCGCGGCGGCCGGCGGCGTCCTGCCGCTGCCGCCCCGGCCGGGACGGTCCGCGCGAGGGGAGCGGACAGGTCAGACCGTGGACAGGCCCTGAGAGCGGGCGCCGGGATCCGCCGGGGTCCGGGCCAGCGCGCTGGGCCACCAGGCGCGCGGGCCGATGTCGAGCACGAGTGCGGGCACCAGCAGGGACCGTACGACCAGGGTGTCCAGCAGCACGCCGAAGGCGACGATGAAGGCGATCTGGACGAGGAACGCCAGGGGGATCACCATCAGCGCGGCGAAGGTCGCCGCGAGGACCACGCCCGCGGAGGTGATCACCCCGCCCGTGGTGACCAGGCCCCGCAGCACGCCCTCCCGGGTGCCGAGGGCCAGACTCTCCTCGCGTACGCGTGACATGAGGAAGATGTTGTAGTCGACGCCGAGGGCGACCAGGAACACGAACCCGTACAGGGGGACGGAGGCGTCCGTGCCGCTGAAGCCCAGCAGGTGTTCGAAGACCAGCGCGGACACGCCCAGGGTGGCCAGGAAGTTGAGGGCGACGGTCGCCACCAGCAGGACCGGTACGACCACGGAACGCAGCAGGGCGACGAGGATCAGCAGGATGATGCCGAGGACGACCGGGACGATCACGGTGCGGTCGCGGGCCGCGGTCTGCTGGGTGTCGAGCCGCTGGGCCGTGTACCCGCCGACGAGCACTTCGCTGCCCGCAACGGCGTGGACCCGTTCCCTCAGCCGCTGGAGCGTCTCCTTCGCGGCGTCGCTGTCGGCGGCCGCGTCGAGCGTGGCGTCCAGCCGCACCCTGCCGTCCACCACCGGTGGCGTCCCCGTTCCGGGGCGGCCGCCCGCGGTGCCGGGGACGACCGCGGCGACGCCGTCCGTGGCCTCGGCGGCGGCCCGTACCTCCGCGGCCCGCCGGGCGTCCGCGATGATGACGGCCGGGTTGCCGGAACCGCCGGGGAAGTGCCGTGCGAGGGTCTGCTGCGCGCCGACCGAGGGGGCCTCGTTGACGAAGATCTCGTCGAGCGGCACGCCCTTCGACGAGAGGCCGGGCGCGAAGGCGGCCAGGACCAGGAGCAGCAGGGCGGAGGAGGCCCATACGCGCCGCGGTGACCGGTCGATGAGTCCGGCGACGCGGCGCCACACGCGGTGGCCGTCGGCGGTGGCGTCGGCGGGTTTGGGGGTTGCGGGCCAGTAGGCCGCCCGGCCGAGCAGGGCGAGCACGGCCGGCAGGAAGGTCAGGGCGCTGAGCGCCGCGCAGACGATGCCGATGGCTCCGACCGGTCCGAGGGCCCGGTTGTTGGTCAGGTCACTCGCGAGCAGTGCCAGCAGGCCGAGGGCCACGGTCGCCGCGCTGGCGGTGACGGCGCCCGCCGACCGGCGTACGGCGGCCAGTGCCGCCGCCGCGCGGTCGCCGCGTACGGCGAGCTCCTCGCGGAAGCGCGCCGCGATGAGCAGGGCGTAGTCGGTCGCGGCGCCGATGACCAGGATCGACAGGATCCCCTGCACCTGGCCGTCGACGCGGACCGCTCCCCTGTCGGCCAGCGCGTAGACCACGGCGCAGGCGAGACCGAGGGCGAGCACCGCACTGAAGATGATCACCAGGGGAAGCAGCACGCTGCGGTAGACCAGCAGCAGGATCAGCAGCACCGCCCCGAGCGCGACCCCCAGCAGCAGCCCGTCGATGCCGGAGAACGCGTCGAGGAGGTCCGCCTGGGCGGCGGCGGGACCGGCGATCTGCACGGTGGTGCCGGGGACCTGCTGGGCCGCCCGCCGCACGTCGTCCAGGACCGCCGGGAGCCCCTTGCCGAGATCGGGGGCGAGGGGCACGACGGCCTGCATCGCCAGACCGTCCGCCGCGACGGAGGCGGGTGAAGGTGGCGCGGCGATACCGGTCCGGCCGGCGAGGCTCCCGACCGCCCGGGTGGCCGCTTCCTGCTGTACGCCGGTCACCCGGTCGCCGTCCGTGGTCCACACGAGGACGGCCGGAACGGAGGCCGAGGTCTCAAAGGCCTTCTGGGCGTCGACGACCCGCGTCGACTCGGCGCTGCGCGGCAGGAAGGCCGCCTGGTCGTTGGTGGCGACCTCGCCCAGCCTGCCGGCGTAGGGGCCGAGGGTTCCGCCGATGCCCAGCCAGACGAGCAGGAGCACGAGTGGCACGGCCCAGAAGGCCCGGCGCTGTGTCTTTTTCACAATGGATCCTCGTGACGGGACATTGAGTCAACGGTAAAGAATGTCAATCATCGAGAGATCTTATGCTGATGTCATGCATGCGATCGAGAGCTCCGCACCCCTGCTTCCGTCCGACGACCCGATCGGGTTGCAGTCATTCGCCGTACTCCTGCGCCGGATGAACGCGGAGTTCAACCGGATCGCGCAGGAGTTCGCCCAGGAGCAGGGGCTCCATCTCACCGACGTGCAGGCGCTGATCGCGGTCCTGGACGCGGACAGCGACGAAGCGGGCGGCCCCATGACGCCCGGCAGGCTGCGCAAGCGGATGAATCTCACGTCGGGCGCGATGACGGCGTGCCTGGACCGGCTGGAGCGGGCGGGCCACATCCGCCGCGTCCGGGCGGCCGACGACCGCCGCGTGGTCCACCTGCACTACGAGGAGCGGGCCCGGCAGGTGGCGCGCGCCTACTTCCGGCCGCTGGCCCGGAGCACGGACGCCGCCCTCGCCCGCTTCACCGAGGACGAACTGCGCGTGGCGGCCCGCTTCCTCTCCGAGATGAACCACGAACTGAATCTCGTCGGCAGATGAGCGGCGGATCCAGGTCTCCGCGTCAGAACGCGTAGAGCACGTTGCCGTTGAGGGTCGCGGACATCTCGCACGCGTTCGAGAAGGTGTGCTTCCACGCGAGGCGGCTGCCGCGCCAGGCACCGTCCGCCGTGATGGTGACGGGGGCGTAGTGCATCGGGCACGCCCGGCCCGGATCCGGTGCGGACAGAAGACGGTTGAACTCTCCGCCGGTGGCGTTGAGGGCATCGCACGCCGCCCTCGGGGCGGGGTGCGTGCCCTCGGCGGTGTAGGCGCAGCTGAGGACGGTCGCCCGCAGGACGGTGCCGGTGGCGGCGTCGTCCCCCTGGATGACGGTGAAGACCAGGGCGGACGGGGCGTACAGGCTCGCCGTCTGGGCCTCCGCCGCACCCGTGGCACCGGTGAGGCAGAGGAGGGCGGCGGCGGAGACTGCGGCTAAGCGGTGACGCATGACAACACTCGCTTTCGATTCAAAGGTCGAGTTGGCAGTTGAGCTTGTATGTGATGCTCAACCGATGTCGATGCTGGCAGGTGCGGAGGTTGGTCGCACATCGGCGGTCGACTTACGGACAGGTCGCGCGGATTCCGGACGGCGCGGGTGGTTCGTACTGGTCCCACGGGGTGGCCGGGCCCGGCCCGGGGCACGGCGTGGCGCCCGGTCCCTCGGTCCCCGCCCTGGTGACGGGCGAGCCCGGTCGCACGAAGGGCCGTCCAGGGTGACCGGAACGATGCGGTCCCGGACCGGTGCCGGTGGCCGGTGCGGCGGGCGGTTCTACGACCCGCCGGCCACGTGGTCCCGCACCTGCCGGTAGACCCCGGCGTCACCGGTGAACGCCGTGTGCAGCAGGCACGGGGCCTGGGTGTTCACCGCGCCGGTGAGGGCGACGCTGCCGGCGGGGTTGATGATCGCGTCGCAGGAGGACCACCAGGTGGCGTACCGGGTCGGTCCCGGTGTTTCGTCGCCCGAGTTGAGCGCGCGCAGGAAGGCGGAGCCCGGTCGCATCTCGGCGCAGGAGACCCCGCCGCAGAAACGGGCGGTCTGCGTGCCGTGGTTGGGGCCGGCCAGGGAGACCCAGGCGTCCACCTTCGTGTCGCCGCCGAGGTTCTTGAGGTAGTAGCGCGAGGACAGGCCGCCCATGGAATGGGTGACGACGTCCACCTTGGCGGCGCCGGTGGAGGCCAGGACACGGTCGATGACGGTGGCGAGCTGCGCCGCGGTGGTGGTGTTGGACTGCGAGCTCGGGTAGCTCCATTGGTGGAGGCGGTCGGCCGGCCAGCCGTCCGAGCGGAACCGGTCGGCCATGGTGTTCCAGGTCCCGCCGTCGCTGTTCCAGCCGTGCACGAAGACGACCGGGTCGGGCGGAGCGGGGGCGGCGGGAACGGCTGCGGCCGGTGCGGCGCAGACGGCCAGGGAGATCAGGACGGCGGGGAGCGAGCGGAGCATCGACGCGTTCACGCGCCGTTTGTAGCGTTCCCGCCCGCCCCGCCCGCGCCCCGGCCCGGAGCCGTCACCCGTCCGGCCGCCCCTCTTCACCCCAGGAACGTTTCGGCGGAGCCGTTCGACACCTCCGACGACTCCCGGTTCCGGTCCAGGGCCGCGATCAGGCGGGCGGCCTGCGTGACCAGGCGGGACCGGCCGCCGCGCTCCGCGACGGCGGCGAGGCCGTCCGGGTGCGCAGAGGCCACCAGGGACTGTTCCACGCAGTCGGCGGCGATCTCGAGGAGCTCGCCGGTGCCGCGCGGCTCGGGATCGCCGGCGAGCAGGGCGGGCAGCGCGGCCGCCAGCACGGCCCACGTGGTCGCACAGGCGCCGGTCGCGGCGGCGGTGCGCAGCGAGTCCGCGAGCCGGTTGGGCTTGACCGTGCCCAGGGTCAGTTGCTCCCCCAGGTCGGAACCCAGGCGTACGGCGTCCAGTTCGCCGCGGGCGGCGAGGGCCAGGAGTGCGTCGACGGCCCTGAGCCGGTCCTCGGCGTGGCGGGCGCCGAGCCCGGTGGCGACGGCGAGGTGGAGGGCCGGGCCGGCCGGGCCGCCGGCGGCCGCGAGCAGGGGCAGCACGCCGGTCCCGCCGCGGTCGTCGTGGAGTGCGCACGAGGTGACGGCCGGGAGCGACCAGGCTGCCAGGGTCTCGCGGTCCTCGGGGAGGGCGGCGACCAGGGCGGCGTCGTCGCCGCCGTCCCAGCAGCGGCCCGTCGCCGTGCGCGCCTCGCCCAGCTCGCGGAACGGCTCGGGGAAACCGCGCAGCACCGTCGGGCGCTCCCCGGTGTCCAGGGTGAGGTGCTCCGGCCATACGTCGTAGTGGCGGGCCCGGGCCGGCGCGGTGCGGCGGGTGACGGGGGCGGGCCGGCCGTCCTCGCCGAGCCAGGCCGCGAGCCGGTCCCCTTCGGGTGTGCCCAGGGCCGACGCCGCGGGGACGGCCGTGGGGTCGCGCCGGGTCCGCAGCAGGGCCTGCGCGAAGTCCGCCGGGCCGGGGGTCGCGCCGAGCCGTCCGTACTCGGCGAGGCGCTCGATCAGCGTCCACGGGTCCAGGGAGCCGGTCGTGAGGGTGGGGACCGCGAGCAGGAAGGGCAGCGGCCGGTCCGCGATGTGCCGGGCCGCTTCGGCGAGCCGGGCGTGCGCGGCGACGTCGAACGCGGGGTGGTGGCAGTCGCTGCGCCAGGACGCGAGCGCGACCGCGGGCGGGTGGGCCGGCGTCGCCGGGCGGGCGTCCAGGACGGCGGCGGCGACGTGTTCGAGACCGGGCAGTTCGTGGGTGTAGTGGCGGGTCCGATCGGGGTCGGTCCACCAGCGTCCGGCCAGGGCGGGACGCAGCGCCGCTGCGAGGGCCGCCTGGTCGCGGTGTGCGTGCCGTACGAGGCCGTCCAGGGCGCGTTCGTACTCCTCGACGCTCGCGGAACGGGAGTTGATCACGGCGGCGACCAGCTCCACGGTCTCCTCCACGCTCTCCGGGGCGGGCGCGAGCAGGACCTGGCCCGGGGGCGGCGGAAGGACCTCCCGGTAGGGGGTGGTGCCGGCGGCGGGTGCGGCGTCCGGGCCGAGGACCTCCACGGCACGCGCCCGGTGCAGGGGACTCAGCAGGTGGGCCTGGACAGCCAGTTCGGCGCGCACGTCGGGGTCGGGGACGAGATGCGCGGCGGTGAGCTTGAGGGCCCGCTCCTGGATGTCGGTGTCGGTGTGCCCGAAGGCCTCGCCGAGTACGGGCAGCAGTTCGGGGGCGGCGGCCGGATCGCGGACCAGCTCCCGTCCCAAAAGCACCAGTTGGGCGCGGACCAGCTTCTTCTCGGGGCGGAAGAGGACGGTCGAGGACATCTCGGCGAGCAGGCCTGGGGTGAGGTCGCCGGCCGCGGCGAGCCGGGCCAGGGCCTGCTGGGCGTGCCCGGCGACGGCGGACGGGGCGTCGGCGGTCAGCGCGATCCAGTCCGCCGCCCGCTCCCGCTCCTCCTGCGCGGTGGGGTCCAGGGCCTGCAGGACCGCGAGGTACGGCTTGAGGTGGGGGGCGGTGCCGCCGCGCAGCAGACGGGCGGTGCACGCGTCGAGCAGCCCGGTGCGGTCGAGGAGCCCCTCCTCCGCGAGGGCGGCGAGCGCGGTCGGCCAGTGGTACGGGCCGGTCGATCCGCCCGGCCAGGTGAGCGAGGCGATCGGCTCGGCGGTCTCGAAGAGCCGCGGGACGAGCTCGGCGGTGTACGGGTCCGCGCGCAGGGCGTCGACGAGGGGTACGCGGTGGGCGGGCAGGGCCGAGGCCCAGCCTTGGAGAACGCCGTCGGTGGTGGGCATCGCGCACCCGGCGAGGCCGACGAGTGCGCGGATCAGCGGGTAGTCCTGCTCGGCGGTCGCGGCGCGGTCGGCGAGCCGGTGGGCGAGGTCGCCGAGCAGGCGGGGCTCCCGGTCCGACAGGACGTCGAGCAGGATGCCGGTGGGGAGCGCCCGCCAGCGGCGCAGGTCGCGGGCGGCGAGCCAGGAGGCGGTGGCCGCCGCGCCGGTGCTGCACGCGGCGCCGGCCACGACCAGGCCCCCGCTCGCCAGGTCCCGTTCCCGCCAGTTGTCCCAGCCCTGGGAACGCAGATCGGCGCGCAGCACCTTCAACTCGGCCAGGAGCGCGCGGCGTTGCGGCCGGTCCAGGGGCTTCAGCAGTCCCGGCAGGGCCTTGACGCGTCCGGCCCGTACGGCGGCGAGGATCTCCGGTGCCGGAGCGTCCGGCTGCGGGGCGGGAGCGGGGGTCTCGTGGGCGGTGGCGTTCATCGTGCGGCTCCGGCGGGGACGGTGGCGTCGGGGGTGGTGGCGTCTGGGGTGGTGGTGTGCGCGGCGGCCCGCCGGGCCATACGGGTGGCGAGGGCGTGCTTGCAGGGGCCCCGGCGGCCCCGGTAGTCGGCCCACCACTGGCAGGTGCAGCTGAGGGCGCCGCCGGTGCAGCGGACCTGGTAGCGGCGTTCCCCGGAGGCGACTACCGCGGTTCCCGCAGCGGCGTCCAGGGTGACCGCGCCCGCCGCCAGCAGGGCCCGGGCGGCCACCAGGCGCGGGTTGTGGCGTTCCGCGCGGCGGGCGTCATAGGGAAGTTCGCGGTGGAAGTAGGCGGCTTCGGCGAGGTCGTAACCGACGCGGCCGGCCGTGCCGAGGTGGGTGAGGGCGGCCCGTACGCGCTCCACGGGAAGCCCGGACTGCTCGGCGAGGTCGGCCGGGTCGATGCGCGGCTCCCAGGCCAGGAGTACGGATATCAGGTCGGCGTCCTCGGCCGCCGTGTCGGTGGCGAGGGCCTCCAGCACACCGCCCTCGCCGGAGAACCCGCGGTCGGGCTCCGGGGAGAGGGTGAGGGTGAGCCGCATGCCGGGCAGGCCGACTTCCCAGGCGGAGGCGGTGGGCGCCGCCCCGTCGGGCACGGGGCCGTACACGCGCAGGCCGGTGGCGTTGCGCAGGACCCGCTGGAGGGCGGCGAGCCGGTCCGGGCCGGGCAGGCAGACCGCGCCGGGCACGGGGCGGGTGGTGGGGCGCAGCGTGCGGCCCGCGGGCACCACCCACAGGGCGGCGCCGGCGGCGCTGCCGCCCGCGGGGGTGCGCGGGAGCGAGCGCAGGAAGCGTACGGCTTCGGCGGCGGTGAGTTCGGCGCGCAGGTCGAAACCGGTGGTGATGGCCTGGGATTCGGCGAAACCGCGGAGCCAGCGGTCGGGCAGCGGCACCTTCTTCTCGACGACCGGGCCGTCGAGGGTGGTGACGGTCAGCTCGTCGGGGCCGACGCGCAGGTGCAGCGGGTCGTCGCCGGTCAGCCGGGACAGGGCCTCGCGCAGCGGGTTGTTGACGTCGACGTTGGTGGTGCCGTGGCCGGTGTCCGCGCCGCCCAGGCCGTCGGGGAGCACGTCGAGCCGGGCGTACACCCCGCAGCACCCGGAGAAGGACTCGAAGCGCAGCCGGTCGCCGTTGCCCGTGACGACCGGGTCGAGGGAGGCCCGCAGGGTGCGCCGGTAGTAGCGGGCGGCGGCCACGTCGGCGACGGCGAGCAGGGCCCGGGCGGCGGCCTGAGGGCTGTTCAGGAACCCGGCGAAGAACTGCGGGTGGGCCTCGGCGCCGGCCGGCGTCAGACCGCCCGCGGTCTCCAGGCCGAGGATCCGTCCCGTGCCGCCCGCGGTGGTCAGCGAGGACGAGCCCGCGTAGGCGAAGGTGTGTGCGGTTCGCGTCATGTCCGGAACGCTAGGCGGGACCACTGACAACGGCGCTCCGCCCGCGCTTGCCTTCGCCGGTACCGAGGGTGTGGTCGGGGAGGTCTGAGGTGGCGTCAGATGAGCGGAGGGTCCTCGCCGATGGGGATCCGCCGGAGGGGTCGCGGTGGGGATCCGGTGGCGCGTCTCGGACATGGAGGTGCCGTGGCGGGTCGCGGACATGCCGGGTTCGAGGACGGTGACGCGGATGTCGTGGGGTGCCGCCTCGACGGCCAGGGACCGGCTCATGCCTTCCGGCGCATGCTTCCGGGCTCCGTATGCGGCGCGGCCCGGAAAGGCCGTGCGGCCGACGATGGAGGGGACGCACCAGCGGGAGGACCAGGCGGGTCAGTCGCCGAGGCCCACGACCAGGGTCTCCGGTTGGTCGCTCAGTTCGGTGTCGGAGACGTCTTCGACCGCGCCGAACGAGCGTGGTCGAGGACGTCGATGCCCCCGGGGCGGTCGGCGTGCGGACGGCCTCGGCGCTGGGGGGCGTCGCGCAGTTCGAGCGGGGCGGGGATGATGAGGCGAGTTCCTCCAGGTCGGCGCGCTTGTGTGCCTTGACGACCAGTTCAGCGCGGGGTTCGCCGGACGGCGACAGCTCGTGGTCGGCGGTTACCGGCGCCTCGGCAGCACGAAGACGCCGCGGCGCGCACCCGGGCGGCGCCCCGTCACCCCAGGCAGGGCCCGGTGACAACATGGCGCCCCCGCCGGGTGGTTGCTACGCGTACGTCGTCGCGGGCAGCGGCTCGCGGGCGGCGTGCCAGGCGGGCGGGAGGGCGGCGACCCCCGTGCGGGCGGCGATGACCCCGCCCGCGATGGCGCACGTGGTGTCGATGTCCCCGCGCCCGGCGACGGTGGACCACAGGCCCTCGTGCAGGTCGTCGAGGTGGGCCGCCGCGCACCACAGGGCGTACGGCACGGTGTCGGGTCCGGACATCCGGTAGCCGGAGCCCAGCACCTCCGCGGCGTGCCGGACCGAGGTGTGCTCCGGCATCCGGGCCGCGATCCGCAGCCCGGACCGGACGTCGCCGACGGGGAGCCGGTCGGCGACGGCCAGGAGGAGGTCCGGCCGCGCCGGGGCGGCCCCGCCACGGCTGCGGGCGGCCAGCGCCGCGGCCACGGCGACGGCCACCGCTCCGGCGACGGCCTCGGGGTGGTGGTGGGAGACCTCGCTCTGCCGGGCGGCCTGCTCGGCGACCGCGTCGAGGTCTTCGGCGAGCCAGGCGCCGAGGGGGGCCACCCGCATGGCGGCGCCGTTGCCCCAGGAGCCCTGGCCGCCGAACTGTCCGGCGACCACCTCGCGCCATGCTTCCCCCGCGCCGATCCGGCGGAGCACGTCGTGCATGGAGGCTCCGTAGCCACGGTGGGTGTCTTCGGCGTAGGCCTCGGCGAGGCGCTCGGCGAGACGGTCCTGGTCGACGGTGCCGCCGCCTTCGGCGAGTTCCCGGACGAGTACGAGTGCCTGGGCGGTGTCGTCGCTCCACTGCCAGAGCGGTTCCGGGGGCAGGATCCGCGCCTCCAGGGCTGCCGGCCCGTCGCGGCGCAGGATGCCGAACCAGCGGTCGCCGAAGGCGTCGCCGAAGGCGAGCCCGGCCAGGGAGTCCAGAGCGGCGGGAGGCGGGTCGATCATGGCCCCAGTATCCAAGGCAACTCACGTCCCCGGCATCGGGATTTCCTGCGGTCACCGCCGCGCCGGCGGGTATGTACGTATGGCTGCGCTGCTTCGCCCGCACCTGACCGATGGATAGGAGACGAGGCGATGACGGGATCGGACGACGACCGGCTCGCCGGCCCCGGGGCCGTCCCCCGCTCCGCGTGCGGCACGGGCAAGAGCCGGCCCGGCCGGGCCGGACGGCCGCACTGGCCCCGTCGGCCCCGTCGGCCCTGTCGACCCCGTCGGCCGCGCGAGCGCCACCACGGGCTGGCCTGGCTGGCCCTGCTGCCGGCCCTTGCAGCCATGGTCACGGGCGCCGTGGTACCGCACGGGCTGCTGCTGGCGGCCGGCCTGATCGTGGCCGCGCTCGCCGTGAACCTCTTCGACCCCACCCGACGCACCGGTAGGCGGTGCGATCGGACGGCATCGCGGCCACCCGCGAACCAGGTGGCCCCAGGTCCGCCGGTTCACCCGCCGCGCGCTCCGGACGGACCTGACGGGCCGTGGACAGTCACCGGCCGGCTATCCGCCCTTCAGGCGGCGGGCGATCTCCTCGCTCATCCGGCGCTGGAGTTCGGCCAGTTGCTCATTGGTGTAGCCCTTGAGGTCGCCCGGATCCCCCGGGTTCTTCGCGCCCTGCTCCTGCTGTTTCTGCTGCTCCCTGCGTTTGAGCTCCTGTTCCTCGGGCGATCCGGGAGCCGCGAACCCGCACCGGATGAGTGCTCCGTCGGCGGCCTTCAGGCAGGTCGCTTCCCGGCCTCCCACCTGGCCCTTCCCCTCCACCCGGTACCGGATGTTCTGTTCGCTGCCGACGGTGGCCGTCCATGTGCTGCCACCGGTGGGGACGACCTCGAACACCTGGTCGTCGTTGTAGCAGCAGACGTCCCGGTACTCGGCCTTGATGAGGGCGACGAGGGCCTTCGGGGACGACCACGCGGGCGTGAGGCGGTGGATGGTCATCGGCGCGAGCCCGTCGCCCTCGTGGCGGGTGGGCACCGTGGACACGGCCACGACCGAACTGGCCTCGCCCTGCGGAGTGAGCGGGGTGACGTACGCGCTGCGCCCGGCCTCCTCCCGGTAGCGCAGGGTGAACTCGGATTCGTTGCCCTCGTTGGCGCCGTCCTCCGAAGCGTCCCAGCCGCTGCGCTCGAACCACCAGTCGCCGAAACCGCCGACGGCGGCCGTCCCCTCCCGCTGCCGGGCCGCGAGGCTGAGCGGATACGACGGACCGGGAACGGCGGAGGTGTCGGAGGTGATGGTGAGCTTGCCGGTGCGCCCGTTGTAGAGCGCGACCCCGGCGGGGCGTTCGGTCACGACGAGGATGCCGCTCTGGCGCTTGAGCGGGACGACCACGGTCGGCTCGCCGCCCGAGCAGGTCACGTAGGCGTCGCCGGCCTCGAACCGGACCCAGCGCCGCTCGGCCGAGATCTTCCGGCCGAGGTTGTGGGAGAACCAGCCGCTGATGCGGGCATCCGCGGTGGAGGTGTCGAACTGGCAGCGCTCCTGGCTGCGGCTCTCGCCGCCGAGCGGGATGTCCTGCACGAGTCCGACCTCGTAACCGGCCAGCCAGCCGCGCCGCTCCACCAGGGTGGCGAACCTGTCCGCGTCGGGCAGGTAGGTGATGTCGGAAATCTCACCTGTGACGTCGCCCAGGTGCGGTGCGGCCTGTGCCTTGCCGACGACGTAGGGCGCCCGGGCCGCGAGCCCTGGCACGGGATCGGTCACGATGTGTGCGGTCGCCATGTACGCACGGTCCTGCAGGTAGGAGCCGTACACGAGCCAGCCGACCGTGAGCGCCAGCCCGGCCACCGCGCCCAGACACCCGAAGGTGACGGCCGCGCCGTCCGGGGCCGCCCCGTGCCCCGCACGCCGCCGCAGCCACCTCACCACCAGCCACACCGCGGCGGTGCCCGCCGCGGCGAGCACGGGCAGGGCGAACCAGGCGAAGAGCTTGCGCAACTCCCAGACCATGATCGTCGAGTAGTACGAGGCGTACCAGAACACGAACGCCGCCGGCAGAACGACGATCCCCACACGCAGTGCCCGACCCATCAGCGCCCCCCGCCCCTCGGCCCCACCCCGGTCGGGTCGATTCTCCACTCGGGGGCCCTCCGGTGTCACCGGGTTACGGACCGGGCGGTCACAGCACTAGGGGGCGGTGCGGGCCGGGAAGGTCGTGGTGTAGCCCCGCTCGGTGAGCCAGGGCAGGTACTCCTTGAGCGCCGCGACGGTCTCGCTGCGGTCCCCGCCGCCGTCGTGGAAGAGGACGGTCGGCTGCTGGGGCAGCACGCCCTCCACGACGGAGACGATGGCCGGCAGCCCCGGCCTGCTCCAGTCCCTGGGGTCCACGCTCCAGCCCAGGGGCCGCATCCCGTTCGCGGCGGCGATCGCGCGGCTCTCGGGCGTGAAGGCGCCGCCGGGCGCTCGGTAGTAGTTCACGGCGACACCCGGCGCGGCCTTCTCGATCATGGCCTTGCCGTCGAGTATCTGCTGCTTCTGGTACGCGACCGGCTTGTGGTCCATGGTCACGTCGTGGTCGACGGAGTGGTCGCACAGCTGGTGTCCGTCGGCGGCAACCGCGCGCACCAGGTCCGGGTACTTCTGCGCGCGGGTCCCGATCATGCAGAAGGTGGCCTTGACGTGGTTCTCCCGCAGCACCTGGAGGACCTGCGGGGTCCAGCGCGGGTCCGGGCCGTCGTCGATGGTGATGGCGATGGCGTGGCCCGGTCCCTGGGCCAGCCGGGATATGCCCACGGGGACCCGGGAGGCGCTCCCGGCGGGCCCGGCGGAGTTCGCGGCCGAGGAGCCGGCTGAGGAGCCGGCCGAGGAGCGGCCCGCCGAGCCGTCCGAGGCGGCGAGGGCCGGTGCGGCCGCGGCCCCGAGGCCGAGGAGGGCCGCCACCACGGCGGAGCCCGCCCATCGACGACGTGCGGAGCTGCTGGCGATGACCATGGACGCGCTCTTCCTTTGCGCTCGGCCCCCCGGCGTGCGTTACCGGTACAGGCTAGGGCAAGCGTGAACGGACCCCCATCGTCCTTTCGGCCCCTCCCCGGCTCCCGCCGCGTGTTCGGCGCGGCCGGTCAGGGGGTCACGGGGTGCCATTCGACCAGGAGGAGGGTGGCGTCGTCGCGGAGCCGGTGGTCCTGGTGGACGCGAAGGCTCTGGATGAGGCGGCGCAGGGTTTCGGGGGCGGGATCGCCGGCCGCGGCGGACCGCAGAACGGCGTCGGCGAGGCGCTGCTCGCCGAACAGGTCACCGTCGGGTGAGCGTGCTTCGGTGACTCCGTCGCTGTAGAGCAGGATCCGGTCGCCCGGCTGGAGCCGCTGCTGGTGCAGAGTGGGTGGGGTCCGGGTGTGGAACCCGACGCCCAGGGGAAGTTGCGGCTTCCGGTACAGGGCATCGGGTACGACGCGGCCGTCACGGATGAGGAGGGGGGCGGGGTGGCCGCAGTTGACCCAGGAGAGCCGGCCCGTGCGGATGTCGAGGCCGGCGATGACAGCGGTCATGAGACGGTCCGGGATCCACTCGCCCAGGACGCGGTCGATGGCGGTGGCGATGTCCGGCAGGGAGCCGCCGGAGCGGCGGGTCGCCCGGCAGGTGGCCAGGCCGGCGGCACTGGAGCCGCCGGAGGCGAGGTCGTGCCCCATCGCGTCGATCAGGGTGAGGTGGAGCTCGCTCTCGGTGAGGCTGTGGTCGAACGCGTCCCCACCGATCTCGTAGGCGGGCTCCAGCACGGCGGAGGAGGTGACCTCGCGGGTGCCGATGGTCCGGGGCGGCAGGAAGGCCCAGACCAGCTCTGCCTGTACGGTCATCGGCTGAGCGCGCTCGCGGGCGATCAGGGTGTCGCTGTGCAGGGATTTGGCGACGATCAGCAGCGCGGCCAGGTCGGCGAGTTGTTCACAGGCGAGCAGGGTGTCGGCATCGAGCCGGGGCGCGGTGACCCTGAGGACCCCCACCCGTTCGACGCCGTCGATCATCGGCAGGTAGGCCACGGAGCCGTCCCGTGTCCGCTGGGCTCTCTGGGTACGGTAGGCGAGGCCCCCGAGAGAGGAGTCGATGTCCAGGATCTCCTCGTCCGCGGCCATACCCGCCTGCGGAAGCGCGACGAGCCGGATCTGCTGGAGGTCGGCGACGTACAGGTACGTGCCGTCCGCTCCCGCCGCACGGGCAGCGGCCTCGATGAGTCGCGGCAGTTCGCCGGCCTGGACCAGATGTCCTTCGTCGAGGACGGGTCCCAGCCCGGCAGTGGTGTCGTGCGCCGCCACAGATCTCCGATCGCGATCACACGCCCGGCGGTCCGCCGGCCGGGCTCCTCTTCCCATACTCGCCAAGATGCGCCCGGTCGGCCTGCCGGACACGGCTCCGGGGACGGCCCTTCATTCCTGCTCGACCAGGCGCTGTTCCGCAGCGGTGACGGCGGCGTGCAGCGCCGGCCGTCCCATGAGGACGCACAGGGTGTAAGCGGCATCGTCCATGTCCTGACGGGCTTCCGCGTCGCCCGGATTCCGTGTGAGGCGGACCTGGCAGTCGCGGAGCCGGGCGAGGGCTCTTCGGGTGCTCGCCGGGTTCGGCGTGAGGAAGGGCCCGGGCTGCTCCGGCTGCTCCCCCTGCGGGGCCCGGCCCGAGCGTGCCGCCAGGACGGCGTGCCGCAGCGCGCGTTCGGCCCGCGCCGGGACGGTTTCCCCGCGGGCCGACGCGACGAGGGCTCGGGCGATTTCGGCGGTGGTGAGCCGGGCCCGGGCGGCGGCGGTCTGCATGAGTTGTGCCGCTTCCCTGGCGGAGCAGGGGACGCCGGCCATCAGCATGCCGGTCGCCCTGGCGGCCGTCGTTTCCCTCACCAGTGCCTGCGGGGTCCGGGCAGGACCCTTCGGTGACGGTGGGGTGGTGCCAGGACTGGCCATGAGAGGTCCCTTCGGCCCGACCGCGATGACGCGTGGAGGAGGATCGGCCCGCCCTTCCGGGGACTCCCGGCGTGCGGTGGCAGCGGATCAGCCCTCGATGCCGGTGGTGGTGTGCGCGGCGCCGACGGGCTTGGATTCCGGGGAGCCGCGCTGGCGCAGGTAGATGGAGAGCACGACCATGGCCGCGACGGCGAGGAGTTCGGACTGCCAGTTCTGCAGGGTCCGGTTCCAGAAGTCGGGGGTGCTCAGATATCCGGCCCAGCTGACGGGGTCCTCCAGCTGGCGCAGCTGCTGGCCGTTGTAGGCGGCGGTACCCGTGATGGACTGCGCCAGCCACGACAGCACGAACAGACCGCCCATCACGATCCCCAGCGATCGGGCGTACAGCGCCTGGCGCCAGTCCTTGGTACCCGCCCACCCGGGGGAGTCGGCGCGGGCGTGATCGCCCATGCGCTGTTCCTCCTCGCTCTCCGGGCCCGCCTGATGGACCTTCTTCGACTCCGGCGAGCCCCGCTGGACGAGGTAGACGGTGCCGAAGATGTAGAGGAAGAACTGGAGGAACTCCGACTGCCAGTTCTCCGTGACGTCCACGGCGAAATCGGAGCTCAGCAGATAGTCCCCGAAGCCGATCGGCTGCATCCCGTCGACGGTCAGCTGCTCGTTGAACTCGGCGTGCCCCGTCACGGCCTGGCACGCGAGAACCACCAGGAAGGCGATGCCGAAGGCCAGGGTGAGACTGTTCTCCCGCCAGAAGCCGCCCCGCCGCTCACTGTCGTCCGTCATCGTTGCAGCACCCCGATGGTGATGAAGTAGCCGAGCCCTCCCAGGATCACTACCAGCGTGGTGACGAACAGGAAACGCACCTCAGGCTCCCTTGACCCGGCAGTCGTACGGCTGGTCCCGGCGCGGCGTGCAGCCCGCGGCCACCACCTTCCACCCGCCCGTGAACTGCGACAGGAACAAGGTGTCACCCGTCATGCGCACCATCGCCTGCCTCCCATACGCGTCCGCGCTCAGCACGGCCCCGGCCCGGGGCAGTTCCTCGGCGGCCAGCGCCTTGGCGCACGCCTGCTGCTCACCCTGTTCCAGCTCCCGGCGGGTCGACGGGGCCAGCAGGGCGCACGCCCGCGCGTGCTCGCCGGCGCCCAGCGCCTGCTCGAATGCCAGGCCCGCGCCGGCCGCCGCGTCCTCCCGGCCGGCAGGCCCCCCGCACCCGCTTGCGGCGAGGGCCAGCGCGCACAGTACGAGCACGTGGCGGCGGGCCGGCCGGGGCCGGGAGCGGGGCGGTGCGATCACCGCGGGCCTGCGCCGGGCCGCGATCGCCTCCATGGCGAGTCCTCCGGGTCAGGTGTGGACGCGGCTGTTGACGCCGTCGTGGGCGTCGGCGTGCTCGTCGTCGAACCAGTAGTCCCCGGCGGCCAGGTAGCGGAACGAGTGCCCCCCGTGGTTCGGCAGGGTGACGGTGGCGGCCCGGGTGCCGTCGCCACGGGAGGTGAGGGGGTGCGCGGAGGGGTTCCAGTAGTTGAAGTCCCCCACCACGCTGACCGGCCCGTCCGGGGTGCCCTCGGGGAGGACGAACGTGATCTGGGTGCGGCGGCCCTTGAGCTGTTTGCGTTCGAGCATCGGAACTCCTGGCGGTACAACGGGACAGAAGCCCCCGCACTGTGGCACGGACGTGCCGGCTCCCGGCCCGCACACGCCGCCCGGCGCGCGGCGGTCACCCGCCCGGCCCCGCCCGGGACGATCACAGTTCCGGCCGCTCTCCCGGCTCGCTCCCCCGGCGGACGGCGGCGGAGCGGGGGCCGGGGCGTCCCACGGGGAGAACAGGACGGTGCCGGGTGTCCTCCAGCGCGAAGGCCGCGGCCGCGTACAGGGCGGCCGCCGTCAGGACGAGCCCGATGACGCCCGCGGTGTTCTCCCAGGGCGGTGCCCCGGTCAGCTCGTACAGTCCGGCCACGGTCAGCCGCAGCGCGGCGCAGGCGATCACGACGGTGGCCGCGATCTTGCCGCTCCCGGCGGCTGCGACCGGAACGAGCAGGCTCACGGCCGTGACCAGCATGAACAGCCCGAGGACGTGCCGTGTGCCGGGCACGGGCCCGGCGCTCAGGAGGGCTCCTTGGACCAGCCAGCTCCCCGCCAGGACGGCCATCGCCGTACCGAAGGCGGTGTCCCTGGCGCGAAAGCCCAGCACGGACGCCAGGAGCTGCAGGGGGAAGGCGAACGCGATCATGACCACGGCGGCCGGGTGCCGTTCGGCGGGCGGCGCCCACCCGAGCTGGAGCCCGGCCGTGACGAAGGCTCCCCCGGCCAGCGCCAGGAAGCCGAGCGGCAGGGGCGTGCCGACGGGCCGCAGAAACGTTGCCGTGGCGTGGCGCGGAGCAAGGGGCGCGGCCATGTTCGTACTCCTTCTGGCGGGCAACCGGTGTCGTGAGGGGCGTACCTGCGTTCCGCGCCTGCCCCGCTCTGCGCCCGTCACGCCCCCGTGCGGGGTGGGTGCGCTCCGGCTGCCGCGGACCGGGGAGGTCCGCCCCTGTCCGGCGGCTCCCCGGACGCGCGCCTACGGGTCCCCGCGGGGGGCCCGTAGGCTTCGGGACATGACAGTGCTGTGCGGCGACGCGCTCGAACTCCGGCCCTCGGAGCCCGGTGACATCCCCGGACTGGCCGCGATCCGCGCCACCCCCGAGGTGCGGGCCCGCTGGCGCGGTGGCGCCGACCTGGAAGCCGAGGTCGCGGAAGACCTGGCCGATCCCGGCACCCACTGTCTGACGATCTGCCAGGACGGCCGCGTCATCGGCATGATCCAGTGGCACGCCGAAGAAGAGCCCGACTACCGGCACGCCGGGATCGACCTCTTCCTGGACCCTGCGGTGCACGGCCGGGGCCTGGGCACCGACGCCGTCCGAACCCTCGCCCGGCACCTCGTCCACGAGGCGGGATTCCACCGGATCGTCATCGACCCGGCCGCCGACAACGCCGCCGCCATCCGCTGCTACGCCAAGGTCGGCTTCCGTCCCGTCGGCGTCATGCGCCAGTACGAACGCGGCGCCGACGGCACCTGGCACGACGGCCTGCTCATGGACCTCCTCGCCGGGGAGCTGGACTGACCGAGGGCCGAGGGCGGCGGACCGCCGCGGATGGCGGCGGGAAAGCCGGGTAGCCCCCTCGGTAGGGTGCCGCACCGTCGGCGGGGCACCTCGCCCTACGGTTTCCCCACGGTGAGGAGGGTGCGATGGCAGCCGAGCGAGCGCTGGCCCGCTACCACCGGCGACGGGACTTCTCGAAGACGGCCGAGCCCGAGGGGCGGCTCGACGAGCCGTCCGACGAGCAGCCCGATGAGCAGCCCTCGTACGTCGTCCAGATCCACGACGCCAGCAGCATGCACTTCGACTTCCGGCTCGAAGCCGACGGCGTGCTGAAGTCCTTCGCCGTGCCCAAGGGCCCCTCCGGCGACCCGCACGACAAGCGCTTCGCAACACCGACCGAGGACCATCCGCTGGAATACCGCGACTTCGAGGGCACGATCCCGGAAGGCGAGTACGGCGGCGGCACGGTGATCGTCTGGGACCGTGGGACGTACCGCAACGCCAGCCACGACCGCGAGGGCCACGAGATCCCGCTGACCGAGGCCCTGGAGCGGGGGCACGCCTCTTTCCGGCTCGACGGCCGCAAACTGCACGGCGGTTACTCGCTCACCCGCATCCGCGACACCGGGGACGGCGGGAAGGAGGCCTGGCTGCTGGTCAAGCACGCCGACGAGCGGGCCTCCTCCACCGGTACGCCGGACCCCCGGCGGGCGCGGTCCGTCCGTACCGGCCGGACCCTGAACCAGGTCGCCGCCGACGAGCAACCGGCCGGGAGGGCCCGATGACCCCGGAGCAGCAGCCCACGCCGCCGCAGCGCATACGAACCGGCCGGCGCACGGTCGAGATCCGCCGGCCGGACAAGGTCCTCTTCCCCGGTGACGGCATCACCAAGGCCGACCTCGCCGCCTACTACCGCACGGTCGCCCCGCGCATGCTTCCCCACCTGCGCGGACGGCCGCTCATGCTGGAGCGGCATCCCGACGGGATCGACGGTCCCGCGTTCATGCAGAAGGACGTCCCCGACCATTTCCCGGACTGGGTCCACCGGGCCGAGCTGCCCAAGGAGGACGGCACCGTCACCTACGCGGTCTGTGACGACACCGCCACCCTCCTCCACCTCGCCGGTCAGGCGTGCACGACCCCCCACCGCTTCCTGTCCAGGGCCGACCGGCCCGGCCATCCGGACCGGCTGGTGTTCGACCTGGATCCGGCCGGCGAGGACTTCTCCCCGGTGCGGGACGCCGCGCGCGGCCTGCACCAGCTCCTGGACGAGCTGGAACTGCCGTCGTTGCTCATGACCACGGGTTCGCGCGGCCTCCACGTCGTCGTCGCCCTCGACCGCAGCGCGCCCTTCGACGACGTACGCGACTTCGCACGCGGCGTCGCCGACACGCTGGCGGCACGCCACCCGGACCGGTTCACCACCGAAGCCCGGAAGAAGGCACGCCGTGGCCGGCTCTACCTGGACATCCAACGCAACGCATACGCCCAGACCGCCGTCGCTCCGTACGCCGTGCGCGCCCGCCCGGGAGCCCCCGTCGCAGCCCCGCTCGCCTGGAGGGATCTCGACGACCCGGACCTCACGGCCCGGCGCTGGACCCTCCCGACCGTGGACGGCCTGCTCGAGGACGACCCCTGGCAGGACCCTCCTCGGCCC
Organism: Streptomyces sp. NPDC053432; assembly: GCF_055585365.1. Taxonomy (NCBI): domain Bacteria; kingdom Bacillati; phylum Actinomycetota; class Actinomycetes; order Kitasatosporales; family Streptomycetaceae; genus Streptomyces; species Streptomyces sp. NPDC053432. The sequence continues at coordinate 5,501 of NZ_JBVJKF010000018.1, read as the reverse complement.
CGCTCCCTGCGGAGGGCCCGCGGGCTGCTTCAGAGGTTCAGCATGATGGCGTAGGCCAGGAAGAAGAGGGCACAGAGCACGGCCACCACGCAGATCACCACGAGGGGGCCCTTGCCCCAGCCGCGGGTGAGAGGACGGTACGGGCCCGCGCCGGAGCCGGTGCTGGACTCACCGGGCGGTGTCTCACCGGGCGGCACGCCCTGCTCGGGGCGGAACGTGTTGCGCGGCTCCGGGTCTGGGATGGGTGCGGACATGTCTGCCTCCTCGTACCCCCCATGGCCACCGGGTCGGCCCGGCTCGTCCGGCGCCTACCCACCCGGTGTCGCCCTATGACACGTGGTACGCCGGTCCCGGCGGACATCTCCCCCGCCTCCGGGCCGCATGGACTCGGCGGAACCGGTCAGGGGCAGGGGGTGAGGATCCGTCATGCCGTCGTGGTGGTGACCGGCGCGTCGAGCGGGATCGGCCGGGCGACCGCGCTGGAGTGTGCGCGGCGGGGGGCCCGCGTCGTGGTGGCGGCCCGCAGCCGGGGCCCGCTGGAGGAGGTCGCCCGGGCGTGCCGGGCTCGGGGCGGCCACGCCCTCGTGGTGCCCACGGACGTGAGCGATGAGCGGGCGGTGGAGGAGCTCGCCCGCGCCGCGGTCTCCCGGTTCGGCCGCATCGATGTCTGGGTCAACGCCGCGGGGGTCGGAATCCTGGGGCGGTTCGATCAGGTGCCGGTAGGGCGGCTGCGGCGCCTCATCGAGGTCAACGTCCTCGGTACGGTGCTCGGAGTGCGGGCGGCGGTCGCGGTCATGCGGCGCCAGGGCCGGGGAGTCGTCATCGACGTCGCCTCCGTACTCGGCGGGTACGTGACGGCCCCGTACATGGGCGGATACGCACTGTCGAAGTCGGCGCTCGTCACGTTCGACGAGGTACTGCGCGAGGAGTTGCGGCTGCTCCGGGAACCGGGGATCGAGGTCTGCACCGTGCTGCCGACCGGGGTGGACACCCCGTTCTTCCGCCACGCGGCGAACCACAGTGGCCGCACGCTGCGTTCCCTCCCGCCGATGGCGACCCCCGAACGGATCGCGCGGGCCGTGGTGCGCACCGCGCGCCGGCCGCGCCGGAGGGTGCTCGTCGGACCGTACGCCCGTCTCATGGTCGTGGCCCACGGCGCCGCTCCTGGGCTGGTGCGGCGCGCGGTGACATGGCGTACCGACACCGCCTACGTCGATGCGGAGGCGGGTGCGGGCACCGAGGTGACGTCCGGGATCCTCGACGATCCGTCCGGCGGCAGCGCCGCCGTGCACGGTGGGCGCCGCGCGGGCCTGCGGACCCTGGCCCGCGGGGCCGTGGCGGCGGCCGCCGTGCTGGCGGCCCTCCGCGGCGTGCGCGGCGCCCGCTCGGCGGGCCGGCGTGAGGTCGGCCCGTCCGGGTAGGCGCCCCCGCACAGGACTTCGGCTCGGAACCCCGCGGAGGCAGTGATGGCAGTGCAGCACCGGCTGGTTCGGACCCCTCCCGAACGGGTGTGGGAGGTCCTCGCGGACGGCGACCGGTACGCGACGTGGGTGGTCGGTGCGCACGACTCCCAGGAAGCCGACGGCCGGTGGCCCGAGCCGGGCTCCCGGCTGAACTACCAGGTCAGGCTCGGGCCGCTGACGTACTCCGGTGAGACGGTCGTACGCGTGAACGAGGCCCCGCGGCGGCTGGAGCTGGAGGCCTTGGCCGGCGGCGTCAGTGCCCGGATCGCCTTCGAGGTCCGTCCCTGGGGGTCGGAGACCCTGATCATCATGGACGAGCACCCGCTGCGCGGGAGGGGCTGGTCCTTCCACCACGCGGCGATCGACGCCCTCTCCCAGGTACGTCACCGCCTGCTGCTGGCGCGCCTGGCCCGCCGGTGCGAGGACGGGGACCGCCGTGACCGGTCCTGACGCGGTGGTGATCGGCGCCGGCCCCAACGGGCTGGTCGCCGCGAACCTCTTGGCCGACGCCGGCTGGCGGGTGGTCGTACTGGAAGCCGGTCCCTCGGCCGGCGGAGCGGTGCGCAGCGACCGCGCCCTGGATCCGGCCTACGTCCACGACCTCTTCAGTGCCTTCTACCCGCTGGCGGCCGCCTCGCCGGTCATCAGGCGGCTGCGGCTGGAGGACCACGGCCTGCGATGGAGCCGGGCCCCCGCCGTGGTCGCCCATCCCCTGGCCGACGGCCGCTGCGCCGTCCTGGCCTCCGACCCGTCGGCGACGGCGGCCTCACTGGAACGTTTCGCCGGAGGTGACGGGGCGGCGTGGCTGAGGCTGTACCGGTTGTGGGAGCGGATCGGCGACGACGTGACGGAGTGCCTGTTCACACCGTTCCCGCCGCTGCGCGCGGGCGGGAAGCTGGCGTGGCGGCTGGGTTACGCCGAAGCACTGCGGGTGGCGCGCCGGATGCTGCTGCCCGCGCGGAGGTTCGGCGAGGAGGAGTTCGCCGGCGCGGGCGGGCGCCTGCTGATCGCGGGCAACGCCCTCCACGCCGATCTGGCGCCCGAATCCGCCCTGGGCGGGGGTTTCGGCTGGCTGATGTGCATGCTGGGGCAGGCCCACGGCTTCCCCGTGCCCCAGGGCGGTGCGCAGGCCCTGTCCGACGCGCTGGTGCGCCGGTTCGTCGCGCGCGGCGGCGTGCTGCACTGCGGGCAGGCCGCGGTCGAGGTCCTGGTGCGGGGCGGGCGGGCCGTGGCGGTCCGTACCCTGGACGGCACGCTGGTCGGGGCACGTCGAGCGGTACTGGCGGCCGTGCCGGCACCTGAGTTGTACGGGCGGCTGTTGCGGAGCGAACACCTGCCGGACCCCCTGCGCGGCGACCTGCGGCGGTTCCAGTGGGACTTCTCGACCGTCAAGGTCGACTGGGCCCTTTCCCGGCCGATCCCCTGGGCGGCGGACGGTCCGGGCACCGCGGGAACGGTCCATCTCGCCGACGGCGTGGACGAGTTGACGCTCTTCGCCGCCCAGATCGCGATGCGCCAGGTGCCGTCCACCCCGTTCTCGGTCCTCGGGCAGATGACCACGGCGGACGCGAGCCGCTCCCCCGCGGGCACCGAGTCCGCTTGGGCGTACACGCACGTCCCCCAGGAGATCAGGGGCGACGCCGGCGCGGACGGCATCACCGGCCGCTGGGACGAGCGGGAGAGGGAGGCCATGGCCGATCGCATGGAGGCGCAGATCGAGCGGTTCGCGCCCGGCTTCGCGGAGACGGTCCGTTCCCGCCGGGTCCTCGCCCCGCCGGATCTCGAACGGCTCAACCCGGCCCTCGTAGGCGGCGCCATCAACCAGGGCACCACCAACCTCCACCAACAGCTCTTCTTCCGCCCCACACCGGGCACCGGACGACCCGGCACCCACATCGCGGGCCTCTACCTCGCCTCCGCCACCGCACACCCCGGAGGGGGCGTGCACGGAGCCCCGGGAGCCAATGCCGCCCGCACCGCGCTGCGCGCCGGGCGGCTGCGGCCCCGCGGACGGGGACAGGCCGGCTGAGCCCTGCGAGCCCCCGCTGCATCGGTCCGTCACCCCCTTCGGGGGCTCCCCGCTGCCCAGGTCGGGTGCGGGTCGGGGCGTACGGTGGAAGCAGCCCGGCAGGCGTGGGTCGGCGGGCCGAGGAGGCGGTCATGAGCAGCAGCCCGCAGGAGGACGCCGACCTGCCGACGCAGGCGCCGGAGCTGAAGACGGACACGGTGCGGGTCGGCGACGCCGTCGTCTGCGTACTTTCCGGGGACCTCTACGTGGGAACCCGCGACGTCGGCGACCACGCCCTGCGCGCCGCTCTCGATCTGCGTCCCGTCCTGCTCGCAGTCGACCTCAACGCCGTGGAGCTCTTCACCGCCGACGGCCTGAACCTCCTCCTCGGCCTGCGCGACACCGCCCGCGCCCGCGGCGTGCCGCTGGCCCTCGTCTCCCCCAGCGAAGCCGTCCGGCACGTGCTGGAGGTGACCGGGGCGACGGACTCGTTCGACGTGCATCCGACCGTCGCGGAAGCCGCCGCCCGGCACACGCGCTGATCCCGGACACCGCCCGGTGCGTAGGGGGGACGAGGGCGGGCAGGGGCGGGCTACGAAGCAACAAGCCGCCCGCTGCTCAGGGATCGATCATGGGCCCACCGCCATCGCCTCCCGCACTCCCGCACCGCGAACTGGAATTCGGTTCCGAGGCGGTGGGGGCCTGTGGTGCGGGGATCGCCTGGGTGCGCCGGACGCTGGACGACTGGCACCTGCCCGCAGAGAGCGGCGACGCCGTCCTGGTCGCCGCGGAGCTGCTGGCCAACGCCGCCCAGCACGCCGGCGGTGTCCTGCGGATCGCCCTCGAGCACCACGGCAGTGTGCTGCGGATCGCCGTCAGCGACCCGAGCCCGGAGCCACCCCGTCCCGGCGAGCACCGGCCCGAAGCCATCGGGGGCCACGGCCTCTTCCTCGTCGACCGGCTCACCCTGGACTGGGGGACCCTGCGGGACGGCAGCGGCAAGACGGTCTGGGCCGACCTCCCGCTTCCGTCCTGACGGTCCCGCCGTAGCCGGTGGTGTCACGGGCGGGGCCGGGGAGCCGGCTGCGATGCCTCCACGAGCCGGATGAACGTCTGTGCGTTCGCCACGGCCGCGCCACCGGGATCGTTGTTGAAGTAGGCGAAGACGTCCGCCTCACGGGGCCAGGTGTCGGCGATCCGGCCCGCCCAACTGTGCAGTGCCGTGCGGCCGTAGCACGGCCAGGGCTGGGCGCGGCCCTCGTGGAAGCGGACGTAGCCCCAGTCGGCGGTGCGCCAGAGCGGTGTCACCGGCCTGGAGCCCCGGTCCGCCCAGCACAGGGCCGCGCCCCGTTCGCTGAGCACCGACCGCACCTCGGCGGTCCACCACGACGCGTGACGGGGCTCGACGGCGACACGGACACCGGCGGGGAAGCAGGCGAGGCAGCGGTCGAGTGCCTCCGGGTCGCCCCGCAGCGTGGGCGGCAGCTGCAGCAGGACCGGGCCGAGCCGGTCGCCGAGGGACGCGGCGTGCTCCATGAGCCTGTGTACCGGTTCGGTCGGGTCGCGCAGGCGTTTGATGTGGGTGAGGAAGCGGCTCGCTTTCACCGCCATCAGGAAGCCGGCCGGAGTGCGCTCGCGCCACTGGGCGAACGTTTCCGGCGACGGCAGGCGATAGAACGCGTTGTTGCTCTCCACCGTGCGGAAGTGCCGCGCGTACTCCTCCAGCCACAGCCGTTGCGGCCGGTCCGGAGGGTAGAAGACGCCCGACCAGTCCCGGTACTGCCACCCGGAGGTGCCGACGATCACACCCATACCGTGCGCATGCCCTGGGGCGGGCCTTCCACACCCGGCCCCGCGTACGCGAAGACGCCCGGCGGGGAGTCCCTGCCGGGCGTCTTGCGTGCGACTGCTGCCTGTGCTGCTGCCTGTGCTGCCGGCGGCTCAGTACCAGTGGTTGGCGGACCAGAAGTTCCAGGCGCCGACCGGGCTGCCGTAGCGGGAGTTCATGTAGTCCAGGCCCCACTTGATCT